>JBCBDF010000066.1:0-9751 GCA_038529875.1 Pseudomonadota bacterium
AACGATGATGATGCCATCGTCGTTACGGCACGGCGGCGTGAAGAGCGGCTGATCGATGTGCCGCTTTCCGTCACGGCGTTATCGGGTGACCAGCTCGCCCGCCAAGGCACGCAGGAAATCACCCAGATCGCACAGGAAGTGCCGAACATCACACTCGAGGTGAGCCGCGGGACGAATACGACGCTGACCGCATTCATTCGCGGCGTCGGCCAGCAGGACCCGGTTGCCGGATTTGAGGCGGGCGTTGGGCTGTATGTCGATGACGTCTACCTCAACCGCCCGCAGGCCGCTGTGCTCGACGTCTATGATGTCGAGCGGATTGAGGTGCTGCGCGGTCCCCAAGGGACGCTGTACGGGCGCAACACGATTGGCGGCGCGATCAAATATGTGACGGCTGAATTGCCGGACGATCCCAGCCTCAAAATTCGTGGAACTTACGGCTCCTACGACCAGGCCGACCTGATTGTCACCGCCTCCACCCCGATAACCGACTCTCTATCGGTCGGAGCTAGTGGCGCGCGGCTTTCGCGCGGCGGGTTTGGTGACAATCTCAACCTCGGCACCGAGAATTACAATAAGGATGTGTGGGCTGCGCGTGGCACGATCGAATTCGACAATGGCCCGCTGTTTGTGCGGCTATCAGGCGACTACGTGAAAGATAACAGCGAGGCTCGTCAGGGCACGCGGCTCATCCCCGGCCTGTTTAGCGGCGCGCCCGTACTCGACGATGTGTTTGACACGCGCGCGGGCCTCAACATCGTCGATCAGGAGGTCGAGGCCTATGGCGGCGCGCTCAACATCGCGCTCGAATTGTCCGACACGCTGACGATCAAGTCGATCACCGGTTACCGCGAGGATAGCTCGACCACGCCGATTGATTTCGATAGCCTTCCCGCCGCCGACCTCGACGTGCCGGCGATTTACGAGAACGATCAGTTCAGCCAGGAATTGCAATTGCTTTACGAAGGCGAGCGACTTTCCGGCGTGCTTGGAGCCTATTATCTCGACGCCAATGCATTCACCGCATTCGACGTGGCGCTGTTCACCACTGGCGACTTGATCTCCCTGCCAGGTCTCAATGCGCAGACGCTGGGCGACGTGAACACGGAAACCTGGTCGATTTTCGGCGATTTCACCTATGAGTTGACCGATCAGCTTAGCGTCTCGGTGGGCGGTCGCTACACCAATGACAAGCGCACCAGCCAGGTTCTGCGCACCACCTTTATTGGCGGTTTCTCGGACCTGTTCGGGCCTTCGACGGCGGTGCCGATTGCTGTCACATCTGATTTCAATGGCAGCCGGACTTTCAAGGAATTCACGCCGCGCGCATCCATCAGTTGGAAGCCCAATGCCGATCACAACATCTATTTCACCTATTCGCGCGGTTTCAAAGGTGGCGGGTTCGACCCGCGCGGCCAAACCAGTGCGGCACCCGATCTTGATGGCGACGGCGATATCGACTTCGATGATCAGTTCGAGTTCTTGAGCTTCGATCCTGAAACGGTCGATAGTTATGAGCTTGGCTGGAAGGCTTCACTGCTCGACAACCGCCTCAACATCTCGCTTGCGGCTTTCCTTGGCAGCTACAACGATGTGCAGATCCCCGGTTCCGTCGGCGTCGACACCACCGGAGATGGTGTGAACGACAGCTTCATCGGCGTCACCTCGAACGCGGCAAGCGCGGATGTGAACGGCATCGAATTCGAAGGCAGCGCATTGGTCGGACGGGATTTTGCCGGGGTCGGCAGCCGCTTTACGGTGAATTGGTCGCTCGGCGTGCTCGATGCGAATTACAACACTTTCATCGACGCTTTCGGGGTCGATGTGGCTGATGAGCGCGTGTTCCAGAACACACCCGATATAACCGCCTTCATGGGCTTTGACCTCGGCCTGCCGATAGCATCGGGGATCGTCGATTTCCTCGGTTCGGTCTCGCTGCGCGATGATGCCAGCCAGTTCGAAACGCCCAATGTCTTCCTCGATCAGGATAGCTTCGCGCTGGTCGACGCGAGCATTGTCTACACCGACGATGCCGACCGCTTTTCAATCGGGGTGCATGGCAAGAACCTGTTCGATAAGCGCTATATCGTTGCTGGATACAACTTCGTCACCGGCGGGACTGGCGGCGTTCCGTTCACGCCGACACTCGGCCTCGAAGGGACGCTGACCGGGTTTTATGGTGATCCGCGGCGCTTCTATGTAACCGGCGAAGTACGCTTCTGAGCCGCCGTGCTGATGACGGGCCAGCTTGCCTATGACCCCGTGCGCTATGCCAGCGCCGATGGCAGGCTGGAGCTGTTTGCCCGCAATTACCCGCCAGCTGCCGGAGGCGCTGCCAAAATCCCACTGTTGATGATGCACGGATTGACACGCAACAGCGCAGACTTCGACCCTCTGATCAGCGCTTTGGCCTCAGGTCGGCGAATGATCGTGCCAGATCAGCGTGGGCGTGGCCTGTCGCAGTACGACTCCGATCCCGCGCAATACCGCCCCGATGTCTATGCCGATGATATGTGCGCTTTGCTTGATATGTACGGGATCGAGCGAACGGTCTGCATCGGCACATCGATGGGCGGATTGATCTCAATGGTGATGGGCGCGCAAGCGCCAGAGCGGATCGCCGGGATTGTGCTCAACGATGTCGGACCAGAAGTGAGCGAGGCGGGCCTTGATCGGATTCGCAACTATGTCGGCGGCGATGAGCCAATGACGAATTGGAACGAGGCTGCGGCACGTTGTGCGGAGATCAACGGCGATGCGCTGGACGGTTTGAGCGGAGCTGACTGGCTAGCCTTTGCCAGGCGCACTTGCAGAGAAATGCCCAACGGCAGCATAGTCTTTGCCTATGATCCGGCAATCTCGCAGGGGATGGGCGACGCCGATCCGGCCACAATCCCGCCAGATCTTTGGGCGTTGTGGGATGCTATTGCCGAAATTCCAATCACGGTCATACGCGGCGAGAAAAGCGATATTCTTTCGCGCGAAACAGTCGCTCAGATGGGCCAGCGGCACACTGGCGCTTTCGATCATGTCGAGGTCCCCGGACGCGGGCATGCCCCGCTTCTCGACGAACCGGTAGCGCTTCTGGCGATAGAGGATTTCCTCAGCAGCTTAGGATAGTTGGCCTGGTGCAGGCTGAACCGCGACCTTAGTCGCATGTCCATGCAACGCCAAAGGCTGTAGGTTCGCTGGCATGACCAGCGAAATTGCCGCCATAGCCCGTTTCTTAGACCAAACCGCGCCGTTCCAATTCTTGGCCGAAGACCAGATTGCTGCGCTCTCGCGCAGAGTGGAAGTGCGCTATGCCAAAGCAGGCAGTGCGATTATTACCGCAGGCGAGCACAATGAGCACCTCTATGTCGTGAGATCAGGCGCGGTCGAGTTGCGCCTGGCCGGGGAGGAATTGACCGCGCGGTTGGGGGCAGGCAGCACATTTGCCTATCCGTCGCTCTTGCGCGGTGGCGAAGTGCACAATTCGACGGTCGCGAGCGAAGACACGCTGCTCTACGCTATCGCTGCCGAGCAGTTTCACACCCTGCGTGAGCGGGTTCCGGCCTTCCGCCAGTTCTTTGCACAAGATGAGGCTTCCCGGCTCAAGCACGCGCTGGCAGATCGCCGACAATCATCGGGCTTTCAGCTTGATACGAAGCGCTTGGGCGATCTGGTCGGCAACATGGTGCCAATCTCGTGCTCACCCGAAACTGATATATCGAGCGCGGTCGAATTGATGCATCGCCGCGATGTCAGCACGCTTGCGATCTGCGATGCCGACGGGCTCAGCGGGATTTTTACCGACAAGGATTTGCGCAACCGGGTGGTGTCGAAAAGCGTAGCGCTGGACCGCCCGATCAGCGATGTAATGACGGCGGCTCCCCGAACGCTCTCGACCGAAAGCACGGCCGCCGAAGCGATGGCTTTGATGGCAGCGGGAGGTTTTCGCCATATTCCCCTGATTGACGGCGACGGCGCGTTGGCCGGTATATTGAGCGCAACCGACATCCTCTCGGCGATCGGCAACAATGCGATCGACACCGGCACGGCGATTTACCGCGCACGCACTGCGGATGATTTGATCGAAGCCGCTAAGCGCGTGCCGGAGAGTTTCGCGGCAATGACGGCCTCGGGCTTGCAAGCCAGCCATGCGATGGAGTTTACATCGGCGCTGGGCGAGGCGGTGCATCGCCGGGCTGCGCAATTGGCGGAACAGGAGCTGGGCGGGCCGCCATGCCCCTATGCGCTGGTGGTTTTCGGCTCGCTCGCGCGGCGCGAGCAATTGGTCGGGTCAGATCAGGACAACGGTCTCGTCATCGCAGAGGACAAAGGTGAGGCTGGTGCAGCTTACTTTGAGGCGCTGGGGACGCGCATTTCCAACCTGCTCGATGCCTGCGGCTATGTCTATTGCAAAGGCGGGATCATGGCCAAGAATGCCGAGCAGAGGCTGACGCAGCGGGCATGGCTGGATCGTTATGACAGTTGGATCTCGCAGCCGACCGAGGATCGGATCCTGAAAGCGACGATCTTCTTTGACATGCGCTGCGTGCATGGCGAGGCTGGCCTCGTGCGATCATTACGCAGCGAGGTCGTCAGCAAGGCGGCGGCCTCGGGCATATTCATCAGCTATCTCGCGCGCGATGCCCTGCGCAGCAAAGTCCCGCTCGGTATCTTCCGCAATCTCGTGCTGGAGAAATCCGATGACGGGCAGAAGGTTTTCGACGCCAAGGCGCAGGCAATCATGCCGATTGTCGACATTGCCCGCACTCATGCGCTGGCTCAAGGGATCACGGCGGTCGGAACCCTGGAGCGGCTGGAGGCTCTGGCCGAAGCGGGCAAGATAAGCCGTGACGATGCACAAAGCCTCAGCGATGCGATGCTGTTTGTGAACGAGCTGCGCATTACGCATCAGGCGCGGCAGGTTGGCGAAGGCGCTCCGCCTGATAATCTGATCGCGCCCTATTCGCTCTCGCCGCTTGAGCGCGACTACCTCAAGGATGCCTTTGCTGTCATTCGCCGGAGCGTGGATGCGCTGCGACGCAATTATGCGGGCGGGATTGCCTGATATGCTCGAGCGATGGCGGTTCGAGCGGCAGCTTCGGGGGCTGGCCAAAAGGCAGCATGAAGTTCTGTGCCGTTACGCCAATGCAGATTGGCCGGAGCGTCATTGTCCTGCCGCTGAAGCGCCGTTTGTCGCGCTCGATTTTGAGCTGGATGGACTGCGCGCCGACGCACACCTGTTGCAGGCTGGGTGGGTTCCGTTCGCAGGTCAATCGATCAGCATGGTCGGTGCCCACTCGGTCGACGTTCACAGCGACGCGGATCTCGATGCGCAAGCAGTGACCATTCACGGGATTGGAGAGCAGCGCGCGGCAAAGGGGCAACCGATTGAAGAAGTCATCCACACGCTGATTCAGGCATTGGCTGGCAGAATCTTGGTAGCTCACGCCGCCGCGATTGAAGTGACAGCGCTGCAACGAGCAGTCAAAGCCGTGTTTGATGCGCAATTGCCTGTCAGGTCTGTCTGCACGCTCACGCTCGAGCGGGAACTCAATCCCAATCTCGTCGGTGGAGAAGCTTATCGGCTGGGGCCGAGCCGCGCGCGCTATGGCCTTCCCGAATACGAAGCGCATGACGCCCTGACCGATGCGATTGCTGCGGCTGAATTGTTCCAGGCCCAGCTTTCGCGGTTACCCGACGACGTTACTTTGGCTCGGCTCGAGCGAAGCTGAGCCCACATTCGCGTGTAAGACTAAAGTCCATCTCGCGCGCGTGACCGGTCGCCCCTAGCCTCATGAACAAGCTCGGGAATCCCTCCGAGCATCTTACGGGAGGGGAGAACATGGACGACAACACACCCACAGACGAAACGAGAGAGGCGGAGGGCGCATACTGGCGCGAAAACCTGCGCTTGCTCGTCACCTTGATGGTGATCTGGTTCGCTTGCTCGTTCGGAGCCGGGATCCTGTTCCGCGACTTCCTCGACCAGTTCAGCGTCGCTGGCTACCCGCTTGGCTTCTGGTTCGCCCAGCAAGGCTCGATCTACATCTTCATCGCGCTGATCTTCTATTACGTCATCAAGATGCGGAAGATCGAACGCAAATACGATCTCGACGATTGAGGGGGCGATCATGGAAACGCAAACTCTGATTTACATCTTCGTCGCCATCAGTTTCTCGCTTTATATCGGCATTGCGCTGTGGAGCCGGGCTGGTTCGACGAAAGAATTCTATGTCGCGGGCGGCGGGGTACACCCGGTCGTCAATGGTATGGCCACCGCTGCGGACTGGATGAGCGCAGCCAGCTTTATCTCGATGGCGGGCATCCTCGCCTTCGCCGGATACGATGGGTCAGTCTATTTGATGGGGTGGACCGGCGGATATGTGATGCTGGCACTGCTGCTTGCGCCATATTTGCGCAAATTCGGACAGTTCACCGTGCCCGATTTCATCGGGACGCGGTACTATTCGAAGGCTGCGCGTGTGGTCGCGGTGATCTGCCTTATTTTCATCAGCTTCACCTATATCGCCGGGCAAATGCGCGGTGTAGGAATCGTGTTCTCGCGCTTCCTCGATGTCGACATCACAATGGGCGTGGTCATCGGGATGGGTATCGTCTTCATCTATGCTGTGCTCGGCGGGATGAAGGGCATCACCTACACCCAGGTCGCGCAATATTGCGTGCTGATCTTCGCCTATATGGTCCCGGCCTTCTTCCTCAGCTTCATGATCACGGGCACCCCAATCCCGCAGATCGGACTCGGCTCGGAGGTGGCCGATGGCTCGGGCTTATCGGTCTTGCAGAAGCTCGATACGGTCCTCGTTGACCTGGGCTTTACCGCCTATACGGACGGGTCGAAGAGCATGATCGACGTGTTCTGCATCACACTGGCGCTGATGGTTGGCACTGCTGGCCTGCCGCATGTGATCGTGCGCTTCTTCACGGTGCCCAAGGCATCGGATGCGCGCAAATCAGCAGGCTGGGCGCTGGTCTTCATCGCCCTGCTTTACACCACTGCCCCTGCGGTTGGCGCGTTCGGCATGCTCAACTTCGTCGATAAGGTGGATGATACTGCCTACAGCGAAGTCGATGAGTTCTTCCCGATGTGGGAGGGCAACGGCTTGCTCGCGTTCCAGGACAAGAACGGCGATGGGGTAATGCAATATCGCCCGGGCAATGCGTTCGAAGGCAAGCCGGAATACACTGGCGAGACCGGAGCATCGGGCGAGCGTTTGCTGGCCAATGCGCCCAACCCCGATAGCGAGAACGAAGTGTATGTCGATCGCGACATCATGGTGCTCGCCAATCCGGAAATCGCCAATCTGCCCGGTTGGGTCGTTGCCCTGATGGCGGCTGGCGGTCTCGCCGCGGCGCTGTCGACTGCGGCCGGTCTGCTGCTGGTGATCTCAAGCTCGGTCAGTCACGACCTGCTGAAGTCGACCTTCCGTCCGAATATCTCGGAGAAAGGCGAGCTGCTTGCAGCACGCATTGCGGCGACAGTGGCGATTTGCGTCGCGGGCTATCTCGGCATCTATCCGCCGGGATGGGTGGCGCAGGTGGTTGCATTTGCCTTTGGTCTTGCGGCAGCCAGCCTGTTCCCCGCAATCTTCATGGGCATCTTCTTCAAGTCGATGAACAAGGAAGGCGCAATCGCAGGGATGGTAACAGGCCTGGTCTTCACCTTCAGCTACATCCTCTACTTCAAGCTGCTGAATCCGGCGGCGAACGTGGCGGATAACTGGCTCTTCGGCATCTCGCCTGAGGGGATTGGGGTGATCGGCATGCTGCTCAACTTCGGCGTGGCAATCGCGGTCGCGAGCATGACGGCAAAGACGCCAGCCGACATTCGCAAGCTGGTCGACTCCATCCGTGTGCCGCGCGGCGCGGGGGATGCCCACGCACACTGACGGAACGTCTGGGTCGCAAGAAGAGGGGCGATGCCTACGGGTGCCGCCCCTTTTTCTTGCACATTGCCCGATTTTGACTAGCCTTTCTGTCGGGAGAGGATTGGTATCATGCTGTTCGGTGCAGCCATTGCTACCGCCATGATCTATTTGGCGTTTTTGTTCTGGCTCGCTGCGTGGCGCGACAGGCAGGGAAAGCCTCCACGCCATGCCGGTCTGATCTACGGTCTGTCTCTGGCGGTCTATTGCACCAGCTGGACTTTCTTTGGCGGGGTAGGCACCGCCGCCCGGTCGGGTCTCGACTACCTGCCGATCTATCTCGGACCAATCCTGCTCTTCACGCTCGGGTTTGGACTGGTCCGCCGAATACTCGGTCAGGCCAAGGCGCAGCACGCAACATCCATCGCGGATTTTCTCTCTGCACGATACGGCAAGAGCGCCAGCGTAGCGGCGTTGGTCACCGTCATCGCCACCATTGGCTCTCTGCCCTACATGGCTCTGCAATTGCAATCGGTCGGCAGCTCGCTGCTGCTGCTTGATCCGACGCTTGAGAGCCAGGTCGCAGCTGACGAACTGGTCTTGATGGTCGCGGGCTTGATGGCCCTGTTTGCGATCCTGTTCGGCTCGAAACGCGCTGACCGGCCGGGCAATAATTCCGGCTTAGTGCTAACTATTGCGGTTGAGGCGGTGGTAAAGCTTATCGCGCTTCTCGCGGTCGCGGCGCTTGCCCTCGCACTACTTTTCCAAAGCGAGACCCCGATTCAATCGCAAGCGGTGTTTACGCCGCAGCAATTGGACGCACGTTTTGCCGTGCTCACTCTGATTGCCGCCTGCGCTGCCCTGTGCCTGCCGCGCCAGTTCCATATGACGTTTGTCGAAGCGCATAGCGACCGGCCTGGCGTCGCGATGCGCTGGGTCTTCCCAGCCTACTTGCTGCTGACTTCGCTTGTGATCGTTCCAATAGTCCTTGCCGGCCTTGCCGCGCTCCCATCTGGCAGCAACCCCGATACGATCGTCATGGCGCTGCCGCTGGCGACCGGTAATGAAGTGCTTGCGGTTTTGGTCTTCATCGGCGGTGTATCGGCATCGGCGGGTATGATCGTGGTCGCCAGCGTTGCGCTATCGACCATGATCACCAACGATCTGATTGCACCAGTCGTGTTTCGCCAGGCCTTGAGCGGAGCGGGCGACCGCAGCTATTTGGCGCGCCGCTTGCTGACGATCCGCCAAGTGGTGATCGCGGGGCTGCTGTTCTTCGCATATCTGTTCTATCTCGGCTTCGGAGCGCTCACCAATCTTGCCGGGCTGGGTACGCTTGCCTTCGCCGCTGCCGCCCAATTCGCTCCAGGATTGGTGCTGGGTATGATCAGCCGTAGCGGTAACAAGACGGGAATGCTCGCGGGCCTGTCTGTCGGTTTCCTGCTTTGGCTGGTTCTTCTGATCCTGCCTGCCGCAACTGGCAGCGATCCGGTGTTTGCGATCCATCCTGATACTCTGGTGTCCGGCGTTCTGCTGAGCTTGGGCGCAAATTGTGCCGCCTATTGGTTGGGTTCGGCGCTCAAACGCCCCTCTCTGGTTGATGCGGCTCAGGCTGCTGCCTTTGTCGGCACACCATCACCCGGCACCTCGAAAAGCATGGTCACGAACAAGCGCGTTGTCGATGTGCGGCTATTGCTCACCCAGTTCGTTGGGCGGGAGCGAGCGGACGCTGCGCTTGCCGCTATGGCTGGGCCTTACCACGACAGCGATGCCGCCGATAATGCGGTGCTCGAAATGGCCGAGCGGACGATTTCAGGCGTCATCGGCACTTCCTCTTCGCGAATGTTGATATCTTCTTGGTCGGACGGCGATGCGGT
>JBCBDF010000067.1:0-9681 GCA_038529875.1 Pseudomonadota bacterium
GGATTACGAAGTCACCGTCCGGTTCGAGATTGGTGTTGCGGCGCGCTATGACATCGAAGATCGCAGCGTGCGCAACCTCGTGCCCGACGCTATCGACCCATTCACAGGCGGGGCGATCAATCCGGGCCAGGCGTTTGGCCCGATTCCCGACCAGTCGGAAACCTTCAAGCAGCTGCAGCCCAAGATCTCGTTGCGCTATGAGCTGGGCGACAACGTCAACCTTTATGCCAACTGGGGCATCGGCTTTAAGTCGGGCGGGTTCAACAACCAGGGCTCGGCCGCGATTGTCGACCAGGCGTTCAACCAGTTTATCGGCACCAATGTCCTGATTGAAGATGTCTTCCGCAAAGAGAAGTCGAGCGCGTTCGAGGCCGGGGTCAAAGGCTCGCTGGCGAACGGCAAGATCACTTTCGACCTCGCCGGCTATTACACCGAAATCGACGACATGCAGTTCTTCGAATTCTTCGTTGGCGGGTTCGGCCTGCTTCGCGTGGTCTCGAACATCGACGAAGTGGAAGTCTACGGGGCAGAAGGAAATGTGACCTTCGAGCTTGTTCCCGGCTGGGATTTCTTCGGCTCGGTCAATGTGACCGAAAGCGAGATACTCGCCAACGCATCGCGTCCGAACACGGTCGGCAACCAATCGCCCTACACCGCCGATTACACGATCAACCTCGGCACCCAGATAGAGGCTCCGCTGGCCGACAGTTTCGACCTGGTTATGCGCGCGGATTATCGCATCACCGGGCCGACCTGGTTCCACACGGTCCAGAACAACACCTCGCCGACGCTCTTCAGCGGCTTGCTGCCGGGATCGGCATTAGCTCTGCCCGCGTTCGTGGGCGATGCGGATTATTCGATTACGGAGCGCGAGGCGTTTGGCGTGCTCGATGTCCGCTTCGGGCTTGAGGGCGAAAACTGGAATGTCACCGCCTTTGCCGACAACCTTCTCAACCGCGAATACCTCAACGAGGTTATCCCCGCGATCGAGTTTGGCGGATCGTTTATTTCACCCGGTGGCTTGCGCCGCTTCGGGGTCGAGGTAGGCTACAGCTTCTAGGTTTAGGCCCGCACGGAGTCCTTTGAGTGAGCAGCACGGAAGACGCGAAGAGCAATTATGCAGGCGTCTTCGAAGGGCGGATCGGGTTCGGGCAAAGGCCTGCGCTGATCCTGATCGATTTCGTGGAAGCCTATTTCGCGAAAGACAGCCCGCTCTATGCCAATGTCGATGCCGCGCTGGCGGCCGCGATCGAGCTGCGTAACGCCGCGCGCGAGGCTGGCGTGCAGGTGATCTACACCAATGTCGAGTTTCATCCTTCGATGGTCGATGGGGGCCGTTTCGCGCAAAAAATCGGCGCATTGTCGAGCTTTGCGCGCGGAAATCCCCTGGGCGCATGGCCAGAGGGGCTGGAACCGAACGCGGACGAGCTGGTCATTTCCAAACAATATGCCAGCGCGTTTTTCGGGACGTCGCTGGCCTCCACCCTGACTGCGCAGGGCCATGACAGCCTGATCATCACTGGGCTTTCAACCAGTGGCTGCGTGCGCGCGACAAGCCTTGATGCATGCCAACATGGGTTCATTCCGCTTGTCGTCGAAGAGGCGGTCGGCGACCGCCACGAAGACGTACACCGTGCCAATCTGTTCGACATGAACGCGAAATATGGCGACGTGGTCTCGCTCGCCGAAACGCTTAAGCATGTGCGCGAAGTGGGCGAACGCCGGGCTTGAGCGCTTGCTCCGCTATTCCTCGGGGAACAGACGCCGGGCGACCGCGTCGAGCTTCGCAATCAGCTCCGGATCGTGTTCGTCAGGCGCGGTGAGGACCGCATCGTTGAGCGCGTAATCTATCGGCGAGGGCGTGCGTTCCGCTGGCAGTGCTTCGATAAAGCGAACCACCATTTCCCGCGCCAGATCGCTGTTTTCCTGCATCTGCGCGACCACTTGCGCGACATCGACCGCTTCGCCCCCTGGTTCACTGGCACGCCAGCAATCATAGTCGGTGACCATGCCGATCAGCGCATAGGGCAGCTCTGCTTCACGCGCGAGCTTCGCCTCTGGCATGGCGGTCATCCCGATCACATCGGCGCCCCATTCACGGTACATCCGGCTTTCGGCGCGGGTCGAGAATTGCGGGCCTTCCATCGCGAGATAAGTCGCACCGGATGAGGCCTTGCCCTTCGCTGCCTTGATCGCCTTTGCCGCCATGTCGGATAGGCGCGCGCAGACTGGATCGGCCATCGAAACATGGGTGACAAAGCCCGATCCGAAAAAGCTCGATTGGCGCGCGACCGTGCGATCGATGAATTGCTCGGCAATTGCGAAATGGCCGGGCTTGATCTCTTCACGCAGCGAGCCGACTGCGGAAATCGCCAGAATGTCGGTGCAGCCAACCCGCTTCAACGCGTCGATATTGGCGCGCGAATTGAGTTCGCTGGGGCTGATCGGATGGCCTCGCCCGTGGCGCGGTAGAAAGCGCACGCGGACATCGCCGATCTTGCCGCACAGGATCGCGTCCGATGGCTCTCCCCATGGCGACTCGACCGCGATCCATTGCGCGCCTTCCAGCCCCTCAATGGCGTAAAGCCCTGAGCCTCCGATAATGCCGATTGTCCACGGGCTGGCCATGTGTGCGTATATCCTTCGTGTTGCGCCGCCCTGATGGGGTCTGCGCTCCCAAAAAAGCGTTAAGTCAGGTCAAAACGCTCGGGCAAGGCCTTGCGGATGGCGCCTTCTGCCTTGGCGAAAGGCCCGGCGATGGAGGGGCGCGCCTGCATCCGCTCGAAATGCGCGGCAAGGCGAGGCCATGTGTCGAGCGGCGTTTCCGCCACCAGCGAGACTTGCATCAGGCAGCAGGCCACCGAGATGTCGGCTATCGAAAACGCGTCGCCTGCGAAGAATTCATTCTCGTCCAATGCGCCGTCGAGATAGTCGAATACGGGCGGCATTTTGGTCGCCCAGGCTTCGCGGGCGGTGTCGAGGTCGGGCGCTTCGCCTTTGCTTACCGCAAAGAAGATCGGGCGAAAGATACCGAGGCCGCCAGCCGGCGCGAGCGCGGTGTCGGCATATTCCTCGATAAACAGCGCGCGGCCATGTGCGTAGGGTTCCGCCGGATAGAGCGCGGGCGAAGGATGCTTGGCCTCGATATAGCCACAGATTGCGGACGAATCCGCGATTGTGCCGCCCACGCCTTCCTCTGCAATAGAGCGGTCGCGCATCACCGGAATGCGCTTCATCGGCGAGATTTCGCGAAACCATTCGGGCGGATCGAATACATTGACCGGCTCGATATCGAAACCGACGCCCTTCTCGATACACACGGCCGCAACCTTGCGGACAAAGGGCGAGACGGGGCTGCCATAGATGACAAGATCACTGGGCGTTTCGGTCATGAGATTCTCCTTGCCCGCACTGCATAGGCATCGCGCCGGATAGCGCAACTGATAGGCGATCTGCGTCCACGCAAGCATTAAAGTGTAACGTGCGAATGCGATTGAAGTTTGCGCCGCAAAGGCCCATCTTCATCCGCAACCCATAACCAGATTCGAGAGAGGCAATCACATGGTCACCCAGTACAAGAACCTTATCAATGGCGAGATGATCGAGACCGGCGAATGGCTCGACGTCGTCAATCCCGCGAACGAAGAAGTGATCGGCCAGGTTCCGCGCTGCGGAGCGGGCGAGCTCGACAAGGCGGTCGCTGCTGCACGCGCGGCCTTCCAGACCTGGAAGAAGACCCCGATTGAAGAACGCCGTGCGGCGATCATGGCTGTTTCCGGAGCGATCAAGGAAAACGCTGACGAGCTGTTTCGCTTGCTCACCAGCGAGCAGGGCAAGCCGCACCAGCAAGCGCAGCAGGAAATTTATGGCGCAGCCGCCATCTCCGCCGCGCAATCGACGCTCGATCTGGAAGACGAGATCAACGAGGATAGCGACGCGCGCCTCAGCCGCACGCGCCGCGTGCCCGTAGGCGTGGTCGGCGGCATCGTGCCGTGGAACTTCCCGGTGATGATGGCGATCCAGAAGATCGTGCCTGCCATGCTGTCGGGCTGTACCATCGTGCTCAAGACCTCGCCCTTCACTCCGCTCACCACCTTGCGCATTGCCGAGCTGATCGCGGACAAGGTGCCCGCGGGCGTCGTCAACATCATTACCGGCGATGACGATCTCGGCCCGATGATCACTGCGCATCCCGATATCGACAAGATCACCTTCACCGGGTCCACCGCGACGGGCAAGAAAATCATGGAAGGCGCGAGCGCCGACCTGAAACGGATCACGCTGGAGCTGGGCGGCAATGACGCATCGATCGTGATGCCCGATGCCGACCCGCAGAAAGTGGCGGAGCAATTGTTCTGGTCCAGCTTCTCCAATGCGGGCCAGATCTGCATCGCGGCCAAGCGTATCTACATCCATGAAGACATCTATGACGAGCTGTCCGCCGCGCTCGCCGAATATGCCAAGCAGGTGACAGTTGGCGACGGTGCGCAGCAGGGAACCGGCGTCGGCCCGATCCAGAACAAGAAGCAGTTCGACCGTGTGGTTGAGCTGATCGAGGATGCCAAGGACAATGGCTATAAATTCCTGGTCGGCGGCGACACCGACCCATCGGGCTCAGGCTATTACGTGCCGATCACGATCCTCGACAATCCGCCGGAAGAAGCGCGGATCGTGGCTGAGGAACAGTTCGGCCCAGTCATGCCGCTGATGAAATTCTCGACCGAAGAAGAAGTGATCGAGCGAGCCAACAATTCCGAATACGGTCTGGCCGGCGCGGTCTGGACCGGAAACCCTGACAAGGGCGTCGAGATTGCCGAGCAGCTCGAAACCGGCACCGTCTGGGTCAACGAATTCCTGCACCTGTCGCCATTTGCACCGTTTGGCGGACACAAGCAGTCCGGCTTTGGCGCAGAATACGGGAAGGAAGGCTTGAAAGAGTTCACTTATCCGCAGGTGATCACGGTCAAGAAAGACAACGTCCCGGCCTGATCGGGGCGTTTGGATCGATTGGAAGACGAAGGGGTCACACTACCATGAAGTTGAATTCCACAAAGTCACGCGCGTTCGTGCTGGCGGCTTTGGCCGGGGTTGTTGGGCTGGGCGCGGCAGTGCCATTAAGCGCGCAGCTCAATATCGGCAATGCTATCAAATCGGCCAAGAAGGTGGCCGACGCGGTTAGCTACTCCGATGAGGAAATGGTCAGCTTCTTCAGCCAGATGGCTGAGGATATGGATAGCAAGAACCCCGTCGCCACGATGGATGATCCGTATGGCCAGCGCCTCGCGACGCTGACCGAAGGGCTCGACAATTATGATGGTCTCGACCTCGATATCAAAGCCTATCTGGTGAAGGACGTGAATGCTTTTGCCATGGGCGATGGGACGGTGCGCATCATGGCGGGCCTGATGGACAAGTTCGAGGACGACGAAATTCGCTGCGTCATCGGACACGAAATTGGCCACGTGAAGCTGGAGCATGGGCAGAAGCGGATGCGCGGCGCGTTGCAAAAAGATGCGGCATTGAGCGTCGCGGGCACCGCCAGCGGCGATGTGCGGCGGATCGCCAATTCTGAGCTGGGCAAACTGTTCGACAATGTCGTCACTGCGCAGCATTCGCAGAAGGCGGAGCGTCGGGCAGACGATTATGCGATCGAGTTCATGCAGGCGAATGACTACGACGCCGAAGCCTGCATCACAGCGATGGAGAAGCTTTCCACGTTGAGCAGCGGCGGCGGGATTGAATTGCTCAAGACCCACCCCAGCCCGAAAAAGCGGGCAAAGCGGATGCGCAAGCAGATTAGCTGAGGCAGCTCATAGTCTGACATTCGGGCGGCCGTTCGGAGCAATCCGGGCGGCCGTTTTCTTTGGGGCGCCGCCGATGACCTTGGGTGGGTTGGGAATTTCCTACTGTCGCGGCGTTAGATAGAGCGTTCGCGGCTCTTTTCACCGTCAATTCCCTTTCAGGCGTTAGCGTGCGCCCAAACGCGTCCAGACAAAGGAACGCCAGCGACGCGGAAAGTCACACTTCCTGCTGATCAAATTCAACCAAGTCTCTGGAAAAAAATGAAGAATATGGAAAGTCACACTTTTCAAGCAGCATGAGTTGTTCCAATCCGGCCGCGCTATTCACCCACCCCTTTGCGCTGCATCGTGAGGCCCGCGGCCCAGCGCCGTTGGAACCCGCGCCAATGCTCTGGCTCGTCAGGTCCAGCAAATGTGCCGTTGAGCTGTTCGCCAAAGCCGGTTTCCCATTGGCCGTCATTGGCATCGGATGCGGGCACGTCGAGATAGCCCGCTTTGTCTGCATCGCCCTTCAGATGCAGATCGAGGAAGGCGGCGACGAAATGCTGGTTGATCCCGTTGATTCGGTCCTGTCGCCAAACCGGTTCGTTGAGGAATTCGGCCACGCGAAACGGCGCGTCTTCGGGTATGTCGAAGGCGTTGCCGACAATGTTGTGCCGCGCTTCCCTGAACACCAGCATGTGCCGCGTTGCCCCGGTCAGTTGGTCGAAAATCCAGCTAATGCCCTCGGCGTGATTGGAGACGTCGTCCTGGCTGCCCGAGACCAGCATCACCGGCACCTCGATCTTGGCGAGCGTGTCCGCGCTCCACACGCGGTTGTCGGGCTGGCCACCCCACGGCGCGAAGGCAATCACGGCGTCAATCGGCGCAGGCTGCGCAGACGCTTCGCGCACCCGCACCAGCGCGTCGCTCGGCACAGTGCTGAAGGTGTCGCTGTCATAGTCGTAATCACCGCCTGCGGTCGCCAGCGCGCCATAACCGCCCATCGAATAGCCGATGATTGCGACCTGTTCAGGGTCGATCAGCGCGTGGAAGCCGCTTGCCTCGGGTCCGCTCGCCTCAAGGATCTGCGTAAGCACGCCGCGCTGGTCGAGCGAGCGATTGGCCAGCACTCGGCTGAAAGAAAGGACGAAATCGGTAACCCCCGTCAGCTCCATATCAGCATGGTCGATCGAAGCGACGACATAGCCGCGCGACGCGATGTGCTCGGCCAGGTTACTGAACTGCGTGCTCCACCCGTTGAACCCGTGGCTCATGATTACGAGCGGGAATGTGCCCCTCAATTGCTCCCCACCCAAAGCGGGCGCATCGGCAAAGGCGCGGCCTGCAAATTCGAGCGGAACGGGCTCCATCTCTGGCGCCGTCATGGTGTGAGTGTAGGTGATCGGCTGCGTGCCCGCAGGCACATCAGCCGGGTAATACATCCGCACTTGCAGCGCCGGCATCTCTTCCTCGACCTGCCCTGTCGCCATGCCGAGTTTGCCGAACGTCACCCTGCCCGGCAGGTCCATCAGCACTTGCCTTGTGCCGACCTGATACTCGCCATAGCGGCCCAGCTCGGGCGCCTCCCCCGAATGGCCTTCATGGATCGTGGGGCTGGCGACATAGGCAGCGGTTCCGGCCCCCACCCCGATCAGGGCGAGCGCGGCAACGGCGATATGGCGTTTCTTCATTAGTCTATTCTCATCTCGAAACTGGCGATTGCGGGGCTTGTGATTTGCCCTCTTCACGGTCACTCATGGCAGTGAATTGCGATGAGAGGAAGCGATGACGGCCAGCGCCGAAGATCTGATGGAAGGGCTGACCCGCGCGATGGCTCGCGTTGGTGCAGAGGCGCCGGCGGGGCTGGAGCGGCTGACTGGCGGCGCGACGATGGAAAGCTGGCACTTTTGGAGTGGTGGTGGCGGGTTCGTGCTGCGCCGCGCGCCCAGCCTCGAATTCATGCACGACCGCCCGTTCGGTCACGATGTCGAGGCGGCGGTGATCCGCGCAGCCCATGCCAAAGGTGTCACCGCGCCGGAAGTGATCGTGGAGTTGGAGCCAGAGGACGGGATCGGATCGGGCTTTGTCATGCGGGCTTTGCCGGGGACGCCGAACCCCAAGGAAATCCTCGAAATGGAGGATGCTGCGGGGTTGCTCAAAGAGGCTGCGCGTGACTTGGCACGCATCCATTCGCTTGGCCGCGATGATGTCCCCAAGGCTGTGCCGGTGATGGATTACCGCGCAGCGATTGCCGATTTGCGCGCACAGTTTGAGGAGGCGGGCGGCGACCGACCGATCATCGCGCTGGGCCTCAAATGGATGGCGGACAATTGCCCCAACCCGTGCGAGCCGGTGCTGATCCACGGCGACTATCGCATGGGCAATGTGTTGGCGGAAGACAGCCGGCTAACCGGAGTGCTCGATTGGGAGCTGGCGCATTTCGGCGACCCGCATGAGGACTTGGCGTTCGGCTGCATGGCGGTGTGGCGCTTTCACCGATATGATCGGCCTGCTTTGGGACTGGGATCATTGGAGGACTACTTCGCCGCATACGAGGCAAATGGCGGGCGCAAGGTGGACCGCGCCCGTTTCCGCTACTGGCTGATCCACCGCACCGTATGGTGGGCGCTGGGTTGCCTCAAGATGGCGCAGCATTGGCGCAGCGGGCAGGACCGGATGCTGGAGCGGGTAGTCATCTCGCGGCGAACGAGTGAGCAGGAGCTCGACCTGCTGATGCTGCTGGAAGAGGATGCGCCAGAGGAGAAGCGGGTGCCGACGCTTCGCTTAGTTGAAGGGATCGACGAGGAAGGCGAGGCTAGCAAGGGGGAACTGGCGACCGCTGTCTCCGAATGGCTGGAGACCGTCAAGCCTCTGATGCAAGGGCACAATCGTTTTCAACTTGCTGTGGCGAGAAATGCACTTGGTATAATTGCGCGCGATGAGCAGATTCTTCCTTGGATCGTTTCCGAGCGCGATCTCGCTCAGGAATGCCTCCAAGGGGCAAAGTCCATTTCTACACCGGGTCTGCTCGCTCATCAGCGGCAGAAGGCATTCGAGAAGCTGTCCGTTGATGTGCCGAAGTATCCGGCGCTCGTCGAGGCGCGAAAGAAGTGGCTAGGAGAGGAATAACTAATGGACTTCGCAATTCCCGCAGACCTGCAAAGCTATCTCGATGAACTCGACGCGTTCATCGCTGCCGAGATCAAGCCGCTTGAGCAGCAGGACGACAACATCCGCTTCTTCGACCATCGCCGCGAGCATGCCCGCACCGATTGGGACCGCGGCGGCCTTCCGCGCGAGGATTGGGAGGCATTGCTGCGCGAGGCGACCGCGCGCGCCGACAAGGCAGGCCACTGGCGTTTCTCCGCGCCCGCGCGATATGGCGGCAAGGATGGCTCGAATCTCTGGATGGCGGTGATCCGCGAACACTTTGCGCGCAAAGGCCTCGGTCTCCACAACGACCTCCAGAACGAACACTCGATTGTCGGCAATTTCCCCTTTGTCGCCATGTTCGATCAGTGGGGTACCGAGGAACAGAAGGCCGAATTCATCACTGGCGGTTTTGAGCGCACCCGGCGCGTCGCCTTTGGCCTCACGGAGCCCGATCACGGCTCTGACGCGACCCATATGGAAACCACCGCCGTGCGCGAAACCCGCGATGGCGTTGATGGCTGGCGCATCGACGGCGAGAAGATGTGGATCACCGGCATGCATGTCGCGACGCATTGCGCGATGTTCGCCCGCACCGCTGGCGAGGCGGGTCAGGCCAGCGGCATCACCTGTTTCCTCGTGCCCAACCCCACCGACGGCCTCAAGATTGAGGAATGGATGTGGACGTTCAACATGCCGACCGATCACCCGCGCCTGTCGGTCAACAATGTTTGGGTTCCGGACAGCG
>JBCBDF010000068.1:0-9678 GCA_038529875.1 Pseudomonadota bacterium
GTACGAACTTTAGATATCTGACAGGCTACACTCACATGCTTGATATTCTCGCTGCAATTTCTTGTCACCTGCCGCCAATGCCCGCTTGCCAGCCCAAACGACGCCGCCTATAGCGCCGCCCTCCACTGGATCGGGAAGTAGCGCAGCCTGGTAGCGCATCACACTGGGGGTGTGGGGGTCGCAGGTTCGAATCCTGTCTTCCCGACCAGTGGAACATTCATCGACCGCAGACATACGCTCGACGCACGGTGATTGCCATTCGGCAACTTTCGTTCAAGCCCTCGCACGGAACTTGCGTAAGCATGTGCGCGAGGAACAGGGACTGGAAAGGTGCGTTAGAGGCATCCCATGGGAAATCGTTCGTCTTTATTCAGCGGCACGGCCATAGCCGGTGCGTGCGCGCCATTTCTTTTGTCGACGAGCCCGCTCGCAGCGCAAGAGGCGATCCTGCCGGTTGCAGACGCAGCAGCCGCTGACCTGATCGAGACATCGGACCCGCGCAGAGCCTACACGCCCGCTGATTTTGAACGGTTTGCGCCGCGCAATGCGCTCGACATGGCGCGGCAGGTCCCCGGCTTTACCATCCGCGAAGGCGGCAGTGATCGCGGGCTGGGCCAGGCAGATACCAATGTCCTAATCAATGGCAGGCGCATTTCAGGCAAATCCAACGGTCCGGTCGATGCACTCCAGCGAATCCCGGTAGAAGATGTGGTTCGGCTGGAACTGGTAGATGGCGCAAGCCTGGATATTGGCGGACTTTCGGGCCAAGTTTTGAACGTAATCACCAGCAGCTCTGGCGGGATAGCCGGGCAGTTTCGCTATTCTGCAGAATGGCGTTCTTCCGGCGTTCCATTCCGCTGGGGAGATGGACAGGTTTCGCTCGCGGGTGGCGGTGCGAAAACCGAATGGACGCTCAGCCTTGAAAACGACGCCGGCCGACGCGGCGATGCCGGCATTGAGCGCGTGTTCGATGGCGCCAACACACTGATTGATACGCGGCAGGAAAAGTCGAATTTCAACTCCGACCGGATCAGCCTCTCGGGTTCGCTCGCCCGCACTGCCGATAACGGCAACGTTTTGAACCTCACCGGCCAAGTCGAAGGCTACCTATTCGATCAGCGTGAAATATCGCAGCGCAGTGGGATCATCGCCGCCAGCGACCGTTTGCGCGAATTCTCCTCTTCGGAAGATGAATTCAATTTCGAAATCGGCGCAGATTACAGCTTCGCACTGGGCGGTGGGCAGCTCAAACTGATCGCCTATCGCCGTTATGAAGACAGCCCGACGCGCTCCGAAGTGCTGACCACGTTCGACGATGGCTCCGCCCAACAAGGCTCGGTTTTCACCCGCGATGCCGATGAGGGCGAGACAATCCTGCGCTCAGAATACAGCTTTGGCGGCCTGGGCGGGGATTTCCAATTCGCGCTGGAGGGCGTGCGGAATTTCCTCGATATCAATTCGACTTTCGAAGAGCGCGATGCAGCTGGGATCTTGCAACCGGTCGCATTTGACGGCGCGACCGCGCGGGTTGAGGAAGATCGCGCTGAAACCAACCTGACCTACAGCCGGGCGCTCTCGCCGAGTGTGCAAATGCAGGTCTCGGCAGGCGCCGAGTATTCGCAGATCAGCCAGAGCGGCACCGCTGGGCTAACGCGCACGTTTTGGCGGCCAAAGGGCTTTATCTCGCTCGACTGGAACGCCAATTCCACGCTCGACCTGTCAGGTCGGATTGAGCGCCAGGTTGGCCAGCTCGATTTCTTCGATTTCATCGCCACAACCAACCTCGATCAGGACCGGGTCAATGTAACCAATGCCAATCTGGTCCCGCCACAAAGCTGGCTGTTCGAGATCGAGGCCAGTCAAAGCCTCGGCGATTTCGGCTCACTCAATCTGCGCGGCTTCTACGAGGACATCAGCGACATCGTTGACCTGATCCCGATTAATGGCGGCGGCCAGGCGCCGGGCAATATCGATTCCGCAAAGATTTATGGCCTATCGGGCGAGCTGACTGTGCTGTTCGATCCGCTGGGTCTGGAGGGTCTGAGGCTCGATACCGAATTCGAGTATTCGGAAAGCGAAGTGCTAGACCCGCTGCTGGGCACGCCGCGCGAAATATCGGACAATGATTTCTTCGAATTCGAGATCGAGTTGCGGCAGGATTTTGTCGGAACGCCATGGGCGATTGGCGGCTTTTTCCGAGCGGATGAGGAGCGGCCAACCGTGCGGCTTGACGAGATTGCACAGCGCACGGAAAGCCCGGGATTTGCGCGAATTTTCATTGAGAACAAGGATGTGTTCGGAATGACCGTGCGCGGACGGATTGGAAACATTCTGAACCGGCGCAACAATTTCGACCGCACAATCTTTGTCGACCGCGCAGCGGGCACCGTCGATTTTCGCGAAGAGCGCCGTCGGCGCTTTGGCACGATTTATTCTATCGATGTCGAGGGTTCGTTCTAGCCTGACGCCGAGCGCCAGATGCTGTGCTTGCACCGCTGCCCCGCCCCGCCTAACCGATGGCGCAAGGGGATGATGACATGACGCTCAGAATGCGATCCTGGCTATTCGCGCCAGGCGACAGCGAGAAGAAAATGACCAAAGCGGCTGACAGCGCTGCGGACATTGCCTTGCTCGATCTGGAGGATTCAGTCGCACCGGAAAACAAGGCATCAGCGCGCGAATTGGTCCGCGAAATGATCGAAGGGCGCGACGACAAAGCGCGCATCTGGGTGCGGATCAATCCTCTATCGAGCGGTCAGACCGAGGCGGACCTGGACGCTATCATTGCTGCCGAGCCGGGCGGCGTGTTCCTGCCGAAGGCTGAAGGCGGGCACGATGCCCACACGCTTGATGCAATGCTGACGGTGCGAGAAAAGGCTGCTGGCATCGAGGTCGGAACCACGCGTGTCGCCGCTCTCGTTACCGAGACAGCCGCCGCGATGTTCACCACCGGCACCTATGATGGCGCACCGCGACTTGTGGCGATGAGCTGGGGCGCGGAAGATCTCTCATCAGAGCTCGGCGCGCAAGAGCAACGCGGGGCGGACGGCGGGTACACGCACACCTATGAGATGGCGCGCAGCCTGTGTCTGCTCGGCGCGGTGAAGGCGCAGGTCGCGCCGATTGAAACCGTTCAACCCGAATTTCGCGACCTCGATGCCTTGCGCGAGCGGGCCCTGCGCGTGCGCCGTCAGGGTTTTCGCGGAATGCTGGCGATTCACCCGGCGCAGATCGAGCCGATCAACACTGCCTTCACACCAAGCGAAGGCGAACTCGCGCATGCCCGCGCAGTGGTGAAGCTGTTTGCCGACAATCCAGGCGCGGGAACGCTCGCGCTCGGTGGCAATATGCTCGACCGACCACATCTGGCGCTGGCGCAACGCATTCTCGCGGAGGCCGGAGAGGAATCCGAATAGGAATTATTATTTTCCTACATGAACCTATTTGGATAGGCGGCGCGCAACCAATGCAATAGGAGCGCGCGCAATATGGCCATTCTCGAAACCCTTATCGGACCAATTACCTCGATCATCGACAAAATCATCCCGGATAAGGAAGCGCGGGCCAAGGCGAAGCTCGAATTGCTGAAGCTCGAAGGGTCGCAGGAAATGAGCCTGATCGAGGCGCGCTTGCAAGCAATCGTTGCAGAAGCGCAATCGACCGATCCCTGGACCAGTCGCGCCCGCCCGAGCTTCCTCTATGTCATGTATGTGATGATTTTATGGGCGCTGCCGATGGGCGTACTCGCCGCCTTCAACCCAACCGCTGCGCGCGAGATCGCCGCAGGTATGAATGCCTACCTCAAAGGCCTGCCAGAGCCGCTCTATGCGCTGTTTGGAACCGGCTATCTCGGCTACACCGCTGCACGCCAATGGGGTAAGATCAAGGGCGTCGACAAATAGGAGTGCGGCGGGCTAAGTCCGCCGCATGACCGACGCATCCAACACAGTCTACGTATTGAACGGCCCGAACCTTAACCTGCTGGGCCTGCGCGAGCCCGAGATATACGGCTCGCAGACGCTCGACGACATCGCTGGCATGCTGGAGGATCGCGGGCGCGAGCTTGGCCTCACCATCGACATGCGCCAAACCAATTATGAAGGGATGCTGGTCGATTGGCTGCACCAGGCGCAGGCAGAGGGTGCGCGCGCCGTTCTGCTCAATGCGGCGGCCTATACCCACACATCGATTGCCCTGCTCGATGCGATCCGCGCGATAACCACTCCGGTTATCGAAGTGCATCTCTCTGATCCAAAAACGCGAGAAGACTTCCGCCACCTCTCCTATGTCGGCATGGCGGCAGCCAAAACCGTCGAAGGCCACGGCGCAGACAGCTATCGCATCGCTCTGGAGGCCGTCGCCAACGACGAAATCTGAGTAGCCAGGCCGACGAGTGCGAAAAATCGCCGAGAAAACCCTACGGAAACTCCCGCCAAAATCACCTCCGCCACTTGCCAGCCGCAATTTGCGCGAATAGTCAGCGCTCAACATTATCTGCAAGGGGCTTTCATGGCGACCAGCAAGACCAGTGGCGGACGCAAGTCCGGCATGAATGTCGATACCTCTCTTGTCCGCGAGCTCGCTGAGCTGCTGAACGAGACAGGCCTTACCGAAATCGAAGTCGAAGACGATGATCGCAAGATCCGCGTCGCGCGCGGCGGTGTGGCAGCGCCTGCGGCTGGCCCCGTAGCGGCAGCTCCAGTCGCGGCCCCTGCTCCTGCACCTGCACCCGCGCCTGCTGCAGAACCGGCGAGCGATGGCCACGAAGGTGCAATGCTATCACCAATGGTCGGCACAGCCTATCTCGCGCCAGAACCGGGCGCAGACGACTTCGTGAAAGTTGGCGACAAGGTGAGCGAGGGCGACACGATTCTGATCGTCGAGGCGATGAAGGTGATGAACCCGATCCCCGCCGATAAGTCGGGCACGATCAAGGCGATTCTCGTCGAAAACGCGCAGCCGGTCGAATTCGACCAGCCGCTCGTCGTGATCGCGTAAGCGCGCGCAGGATCAGACCCATGGGCATCACCCGCATATTGATCGCCAATCGCGGCGAAATCGCTTTGCGCATCCACCGCGCGGCGCACGAAATGGGCATCGAGACGGTCGCGGTGCACTCCACCGCCGATGCCGACGCCATGCATGTGCGGCTGGCCGACCACGCCGTATGCATCGGTCCGCCATCGGCAACCGAGAGTTACCTCAACGTTGCGGCGATCATCTCCGCTGCCGAGGTTTCGCAATGCGACGCGATCCATCCCGGCTATGGTTTCCTGTCGGAGAACGCCAAATTCGCCGAAATTGTCGAAGCACATGACATTGCCTGGATCGGGCCAAAGCCTGAGCATATCGTCACCATGGGCGACAAGGTTCAGGCCAAGAAGACGGCTGGCGAGCTGGGCCTGCCGCTCGTCCCCGGCTCTGACGGCGCGGTTTCCGATCCGGAAGAAGGCAAGAAAATTGCCGCTGAAATCGGCTATCCGGTGATCATCAAGGCGGCCAGCGGCGGCGGCGGACGCGGTATGAAAGTCTGCGAGAGCGAAGACCAATTGGCAACGCTGATGCAACAGGCGGGCAGCGAGGCCAAGGCCGCGTTTGGCGATGCCACCGTCTATATCGAGAAATATCTCGGCAATCCGCGCCACATCGAATTTCAGGTGTTTGGCGATGGCAATGGCAATGCGATCCATCTGGGAGAGCGCGATTGCTCGCTCCAGCGTCGCCACCAGAAGGTGCTCGAAGAGGCACCGTCCCCCGTCATTTCCGACGAAGAGCGGATGCGCATGGGCGAGGTCTGCTCCAAGGCGATGCGCGACATGGCCTATCGCGGGGCGGGCACGATCGAATTCCTGTGGGAAGACGGCGAGTTCTACTTCATCGAAATGAACACCCGGCTCCAGGTCGAACACCCGGTGACCGAAGCGATCACCGGCGTTGACTTGGTGCGCGAGCAGATCCGCATCGCAGCTGGCAAGCCGCTCTCCGTCGCGCAGGAAGACCTCGAATTCACCGGCCATGCGATCGAATGCCGGATCAATGCAGAGGATCCGTTCACCTTCGCGCCTTCGCCGGGCAAGGTCACCTATTATCACCCGGCTGGCGGCATGCATGTGCGGGTCGATTCCGGCCTGTATGCGGGCTATTCAATTCCCCCATATTACGACAGCATGATCGCCAAGCTGATCGTCTATGGCCGCAACCGCGAAGGGTGTATCATGCGCCTGCGCCGCGCGCTGGAAGAGATGGTCGTCGAGGGGGTCAAGACCAACATCCCGCTGCATCAGGAATTGCTGCGACAGAACGATGTCCTGTCAGGCGATTACTCGATCAAATGGCTCGAAGATTGGCTGGAAGAACGCGAAGGTTGAGTTCGCACCCTGGAATCTTCCAGCTTCAAAAATCAATCTCTACGGTAATCAAAGCTGCGTTTGCGGGAATTCCGCCAACGCCTTTCTGTTCAGCATTCAGCGAAACTGAGGCGTCTTCTGACAGCTGGATTTGCGCGCGCGGCACAGCATTGCCGAAGCCATCGACTTGAGGTGCGCTAGCGATGCGCTGGTCACCGTCCAGCTTGCGGCAGACAACAATCTCTGGATTGACCGGATCGGGTTCCCGCTGTTCGCAATCCGCAACCGGTTGGCCGAGCGGCGCGAGGTCGATGACCAATGTGCCGTCCGGGCGTTCCTCCATCGGCAGGTGCGGCTCTACCACGTCTTCGGCGGGGGCCGTAGGCACTTCGGGTGGTGGTGCTTCCATCGACAACACTCCTTCGCCGCGCGCAGTCCTAGTCGAATTTGAACCCCGCTGCCTCAGCCTCTGCGATTATCTCAGGGCCCGTCTTCATCGGCGATTTTTGCACCAGATCATACCAGTCGGGCTTCTCATCGACAAAGATCTGTTGCTTTATTTCTATACCTTCGGGCAGGTCGAAAAGTCCGGCAAGGAAAGTGCGATTGCCGGTTGGCAGAAATTTGTACCACAGATTGCTGCCGCATTTTGAGCAGAAAGCGCGCTCGGCCCAATCGCTTGATTGATAGACGCTGATCGAGGCTTCGCCGCCTATTGAAAAACTATCCACTTCCAGCCCGGCATACATCGCCCCGCCCCACCGAGCGCACATCTTGCAATGGCATATGTCGAGTTCTTTGTGTGGAGCTTCAACGGTAATCGTCACCGCGCCGCAGAGGCAGTGGCCCTTTAGCGTATCTGCCAGCGGCGCGGCCTCACTCACAGCGGCACTCCCGGCGCGTACTTCGCGGTGCGGATCGTCAGGGACGTCTTGACGCTGTCGACATTGGGCGCTGGCGTCAGCTTGCTGGTGAGGAATTCCTGAAAGCTCTGCAGGTCATTGCTGACGATTTTCAGGATAAAGTCGATCTCGCCATTGAGCATGTGCACTTCGCGCACTTCGGGCAGATCGCGCATCGCCTCTTCAAATTCGCGCAAAGAGGCCTCCGCCTGGCTTTTCAGGCTGACCATCGCGAATACCGTAATGGCAAAACCCAGCTTGGATGGATCGAGATCGGCGTGATAGCCCCGGATTACGCCGTCTTCCTCAAGACCTCGCACCCGGCGCAGACAAGGCGGCGCGGTCAGCCCCACCCGCTGGGCCAGCTCGACATTGGTTACCCGCCCCTCCGCCTGCAGTTCCGACAGTAGCCGCTTATCGATATCGTCCAAATTCGCCATGCGGCGTCAGCTCCTATTTGTTCAATTTGCGGGTCGCACAAGGGTGCTTGCGAACACAAACCAGTAAGTATTTGCACTCAAACCGCTGCTTAAACCTAATAATATTAGGTTTGGCAGCAATTGTCCCACTTTGCAACGCACCCCAAGGTATCGCTGAGCCTGTGGGTAAGCACTGGTATGCCATCCTCGCCCCCTCTGGCGCATGCAGCGCCGGTGCGTGTAACGGAGAAGCAATGTTTTTCGATGACCGCCTTGCTACTGTGCTGCGCCAACGGGGCGACAGCGAAGCAGGCGCGCGCACGCAATTTCGCCAGCTGCTCGACATTCTGGGCAATCGCAAGTTCGATCCACAGATGGTAAAAAGCCAGAGCATGATTGCCGCAGCCTGGCTGCGCATGGACGCATTGGCCCAGATTATTCCCGCCAGTGAACGTGCAGCTGCGATTCGCGAGCGTGGCTGGCGCTTTCGCAACGCGGACCTGGCGGCGCATTTGGCAGATTTCGAACCGGAAGTGGCCTCCGCCGCGCTGCACCGCGCGCAGTTAACCGAGGAGGACTGGACTGCGCTTATCCCGCGACTGCCGGTTCGTGCTCGCGGCTTCCTGCGTAGACGAGAGGATCTGCCGCTCGATGCAGAGGCCGTGCTCGATCGACTTGGCGTGCAAGATCGCGGACTGCCCCAACCGGGCCAATCAAGCAGCGATGACGGGCCGCGGAGTGAGCCTGCCTCGGACGAGAGCATCGAAGACACGCCGCAGACACCGCCGCGAGATGCTAACTCGGCTGCCTTTGACCTTTCGCCTGCCAATGAGCCGTTCGTGCTGAACCAGGAGGCTCCGCGAGAAGACGAAGAGGATGCGCAACCATTCCCTGAATTTTCCCGACCTTCCGGGGAGGGCAATTTTGACGCCCAGTTTGAACAGGACAACGATCCATCACGCAGCGAGATTTCGGCCCTGGTGGAGCGAATCGCGCAATTCAAGCGCGAGCGAGAAAGTGCCGCGCCACCGATCGATAGTGCGCCGCTCCTCCCACTCGAAGAATACATCCAGCCGGAAGAACGCAAGCTGCGCGGGTTTGGCTTTACCGTAGATGCGGCGGGCCGGATCGATTGGGCTGAGCCCGAAGCGGCCGCGATGGTCATCGGCAAACGCATCGTGCCGGCACAAGCCTTTGCCAACCCAGTGGCGCAAACCCTGATCGAGCGTGCGTTTGAACGCCGACAGCCGATTACACACGCACAGCTTGATCTGGCCGGAGCAGAGGCGATCAGCGGCGGATGGATCGTGGACGCGCAGCCGCGCTTCACCGACGAAGGCAATTTCGCAGGCTATGTCGGGCGCTTCCGCCGCCCGGTCGATTCTGATCGTGATGCGAAAAGACGCCGCACAGAGGCCGACCGTATCCGGCAATTGCTGCACGAATTGCGGACGCCCGTTACGGCTGTTCAAGGCTATGCCGAGGTGATCCAGCAGCAACTGTTTGGCCCTGCCCGGCACGAATACCGCGCACTCGCCGCGGCCATCGCTGCCGATGCAGCACGCATCCTGGCCGGTTTCGAAGAGCTGGATCGGCTTGCCCGGTTGGAGGGAGCGACGACCGAAATCAGCGCGGGTGAGAGCGATCTGGGCGGGATAATCTCTCGTATAACCACCCAGCTTTCCAGCGTGCTCGGCCCGCGCATGGCGGGGATCGAATTTGCCGAGCCGGAAGGGCAAGCGGCTACGGTCGCGATCGATCCGGAGGAAACCGAAGCGCTGATCTGGCGCTTGCTCGCAACCTTGGGTGGCAATTGCGCCTCTGGCGAGACCATCACCTGCGTCTTGCGCCACGATGGCAATCTGGTGCGGCTGGTCTGCGACTTACCTGCACAGTTGATCGCGGCAGAGGACGTCTTCACCGCCGATGTCAAACCGTCGAACGCATCGGTCAATCCCGGCCTGTTTGGTGCAGGCTTCACCTTGCGACTGGCACGGGCCGAAGCGCGCG
>JBCBDF010000069.1:0-9639 GCA_038529875.1 Pseudomonadota bacterium
GGGGCTTCTTCATCGGCGTGAATGTGATCTTCTTCCCTCAGCACTTCCTGGGGATGCAGGGCATGCCGCGTCGCTATCCCGACTATGTGGAGGCGTTCACATACTGGAACCAGGTCTCGACGCTGGGCTATGCGATAATGGCGCTGTCGATGCTGCTGTTCTTCGCGAACCTCGTCTATGCGTTCACCGCCGGTAAGAAGGTTGGCAACAACCCATGGGGCGAAGGCGCGACGACGCTGGAATGGACACTTTCCAGCCCGCCGCCATTCCACCAGTTCGAAACGCTGCCTGTGATTGAGGATCACCACGATTATCACGATCACATGCCGCGCGCGGACAAGCCTGCAACTGCCTGATCGCGGAGGCAACAGGGCGAGGCGCCAGTCAGCCGGATGCACCGCTCGGAAAAGACATGAAACGGGAGGGAGCGCGCCGGGTTGGTGCGCTTCTTCCAAATTTGAAGAACCGTTATTGAGTTTGGTATGAGTGTAAGCGCAAACAGCCCCGTTGAAGCCGACATGAGCGAGCCCTTCGCCGTGCCTGCGCCAGCGCTCGCTACCCAGGCTGCTCGCTCCATGCCAACCGATTGGCGCGACTTCCTGACGCTGACAAAGCCGCGCGTGCTGACGCTGGTGATCTTCACCGGCATTTGCGGTCTGCTGGCCGCCCCGGGCAGCATTCATCCGGTGCTTGGCTTTACGGCCATCCTCGCGATTGCGATGGGCGCAGGCGGATCGGCCGCCATCAACCACTGGTGGGAAGCGGACATTGATGCTGGGATGAAGCGCACTGCCAATCGGCCCCTACCAACCGGCCGGATGCGGCGCGACGATGCGCGCGACTTCGGCATCTTCCTTTCTCTTGTTTCTGTCGGGCTGATGGGGCTTGCCAATGGCTGGCTCGCGGCGTCGATCCTGGCGGTGGCGGTTGTCTATTACGCGGTCGTCTACACGATGTGGCTGAAGCCGCGCACACCGCAGAACATCGTGATCGGCGGCGGAGCCGGTGCATTCCCGCCGATGATCGGCTGGGTTGCGGTGACCGGCGAAATCACCGCCATGCCCATCCTGCTATTCGCGATCATCTTCTTCTGGACGCCGCCGCATTTCTGGGCGCTCGCGCTGTTCATGAAGTCCGACTACGCCAAGGTTGGCATTCCGATGCTGCCGGTTGTGGCAGGCGAGCAGGCCACGCGACGCCAGATCCTGCTCTACACCATCGTGCTGACCCCAATCGTGATCGCCCCCTGGGCAATTGGCGGAACGGGCGCAATGTATGGTGGGACGGCGGTTGTGCTGTCGGCGATCTTCTTTGGCTACGCATGGCAGGTCGGCACTCGGACAAAGACCGAGGACGACCAGATGCTGCCGGAAAAGCGCCTGTTCAAATTCAGCATCCTTTATCTGTTCATCCTGTTCGGCGCGCTAGTGGTTGACCGTGTAGCAGCCGCGCAGGGCTTTGCCGGTTTGGGGTGGTTCGCATGACGCCCGACGAGGAAGCCGAAACCAAGCGCCGCCAGAAGGCCCGCAACTGGGTTGTCGGCGGCACTTTGCTGTTCTTTGTTCTGCTGTTCTACGCGATCACGATCGTGCGGATCGGGGGGCAGGCCGGATGAGCCAAACCGCCAGCCTTGATCGCGATAACACCCGTGTTGGGATGTTCGCCATCGCCGGTGCGCTGGCGATGCTGGGCATGGGCTATGCCGCCGTGCCGCTTTACGACCTGTTCTGCCGCGTCACCGGGTTCGGCGGAACCACACAGGTTGCAAGCTTTGCCGATGCGGACAAGGCAGCCGCCCGTGCTGCCGACCGCATCATGTCGATCCGCTTTGACGGTTCGACCGCACGCGGAGTTCCGTGGGATTTCCGCCCCAGCCAGGCGACCGACGAGGTGCGGATCGGGGTGCGCGACATGGCCACCTATGTGGCGAAGAATAATGCCCGCGTGCCGATCACCGGCACCGCGACATTCAACGTAGAACCTGCGCAAGCGGGCAAATACTTCCACAAGATTCAGTGCTTCTGCTTTACCGAGCAGACGCTGCAGCCGGGCGAGGAAGTGCACATGCCCGTGCTGTATTATGTCGATCCGGCCATGCTTGAGGACGATTTCATGGCCGATGTCGAACAGATCACTTTGAGTTACACTTTTCACCGTTCGAAGGAGCCCGCATCGCAGGCTCTGGACCAACAGGGCTCCGGCTCTTAGAACCATAACCCATACCAAGACGGGATACGATCCAAATGGCTGGCAACGTCAACCACGATTATCACATTCTTGAACCTGATATCTGGCCACTGATCGGCTCGATGTCGGCGCTCGCCTTCACATCGGGCATGATCCTGTGGCTGAACCCGGACGTGTTCGGGAATTCGGGCTGGATCGTCATGGGCCTGGGCCTGGCCGGTTTGCTGGCGACCTTCTTCATGTGGTTCAGCAACGTCGTGAAAGAGGCGGAGCGCGGCGATCACACGCCCGTGGTTCAGCTTCACATGCGTTACGGCATGATCCTGTTCATCGCGTCCGAAGTGATGTTCTTCGTCGGATGGTTCTGGAGCTTCTTCGACTTTGCGCTGTTCCCGACGCCGTTGCAGGTGACGGATGCCGGCACGGCAACGCAGATGACGGAAAGCCTGTTCGGTCAAGAAGGCGCCAAGGCAACCCTCGTGCCGCAAGGTATGGAAGTGCTCGACGCTTTCTCGCTGCCACTGCTGAACACGCTGATCCTGCTGTGCTCCGGCACCACCGTGACCTGGGCGCACCATGCGCTTATCCATGGTGATCGCGACGGTCTGAAGCAGGGCCTGTGGGCCACCATCGCGCTGGGCGTTTTGTTCAGCGGCATTCAGGCATATGAGTATTCGATCGCACCGTTCGTGTTCGGCCAGAACACCTACAGCTCGGCCTTCTACATGGCGACCGGCTTCCACGGTTTCCACGTTCTGATCGGAACGATCTTCCTCGCGGTCTGCCTGTATCGGACCTATATCGGACACTTCACGCCACGCCAGCATTTCGGTTTCGAAGCCGCCGCTTGGTACTGGCACTTTGTTGACGTGGTGTGGCTGTTCCTATTCATCGCCGTGTACATCTGGGGCGGTTGGGGCGCGCCGGTTCATTAATGTCCGGCTGGGAACTTGCACAGGTTAATATAGGTCGGCTCACTGCGCCGCAGGACGATCCGCGCATTCGTCCGTTCATTGAAGCGCTTGACGCCATCAACGCCGTGGCAGAGGAAAGTCCCGGCTTCGTCTGGCGGCTGACGGGCGAGGGCAACGACGCGATGGACGTTCGTTATGCGTCCGACCCATTGCTGGCGATCAATATGTCGGTCTGGCAAGACGCGGACAGCCTGTTTGAGTTTGTCTACAAGAGTGCGCACACGCCATTCATGGCCCGTAGGAAAGAGTTCTTCGAACGCTTCGATGGGGCCTACCAGGCGCTATGGTGGGTTCCGACAGGGCATCGGCCCAGTGTTCACGAAGCTTTGTCAAAGCTCTGGCTAATTGATCGTTTCGGATCGTCGCCGCAAGCATTCACCTTCAAGGCGCAATTCCCGAAGCCGGGATTGGACGGCCCACCAATCGATCATCAGCCGGACCCCTGGTGTGTCGGATCTGCTTAATCTTCCATTTTGGAGGATTGCCCTTTTCGGTTTGTGCCCGCGTTGCGGAGCAAAGACACTGTTTGCCGCCCCCGCGAGGATTGCCGCCAAGTGCGGGCCATGCGGCCTGGAATTGGCGCAGCTTGAACGCGGTGCGCGCGCAGCTGGGTTGGTGACGATCATTGTCGCGATATTGCTGATTACGGCAGCGATGCTGATCGAGAGTGCATTCCGACCACCGATATTGCTGCAGCTGTTGGTGTGGGCGCCGCTGACGGTGGTGGTTGTGCTTGGGACATTGCGCGGGTTCAAGGCGTATATGCTGATGGTGAACTACGAGCGGCAAAATGCGCGCGCGGGGGACGACGAATGATCAGGCAGCTTCCGATCATCCCGACAGTCTTGGTCTCGGCCGCCGCCGCGACGATGGTCGCGCTGGGCATCTGGCAATTGGGCCGGGCGGATGAGAAGGCGGAGATGATTGCGCGGTATTCTGCTGCGCTTGAGCAAGGCGAGGAAGTGCCGTTTCCGGCCAACCCCGATGGCGTTGAGGACGGGGCTTATGATGCGGACACCCTGTTTCGCCGTTCAAGTTTCAATTGCCGCGAGGTCACGGGGGTCACTTCGATTTCCGGCAAAAGCGCGCGCGGGCAAAGCGGCTATGCGCATATTGCCACCTGCCGCACCGATTTCGGTCCGACCGAGGTAAAGCTCGGCTATTCGCGCAACCCAAATACGCCTGGGTGGGATGGCGGCGCAGTCAGCGGCGTGATCGCCCCCGGTGGGCGTTACGGCACGCGGCTGCAATTGCATGAGCCGGTGGCGGGTCTCGAACCGCTGGCACAGCCCGATCCCAAGGACTTGCCCAACAACCACATGGCCTATGCCGGGCAATGGTTCTTCTTCGCGCTGACGGCGCTGGTGATCTATTGGTTTGCGGTAAAGGGACGGATTGCGGGACGGGCTGTTCGCGCTCGGTAAGAGTAGTGATAGGCAACGGTCACAAAGTGACCGCAAGGCCGCGCAGGCTTTTCTGATGTTCCGGGCCTCCCGCGCCCTCCACCCTTCCACCCGGGTGATACACCGGCAGGCTTCGGGTGGAAGGGTGGAGGGCGCGGGTCGCTCCGGCACGCAACATTACTCAAAACATTGCCCTTGCTCGCACGCCCAGCTAACCGCCTTTCCAACATGCAATATGTATCGACCAGAGGCAGCGCCCCGGCGCTAGATTTCGAAGGCGTCACCCTTGCGGGACTGGCGCAGGATGGCGGGCTGTACCTGCCGACCGAATGGCCGCATTTCGGGGAGGCAGAGATCGCGGCGATGGCGGGGCTTCCCTATGCGGAGCTGGCTACGCGGGTCATGCTGCCCTTTGTAGGAAACAGCCTAAGCGAAGACGAGTTGGGTGATCTGTGTGCGCAGGCCTATCTTCGCTTTGCCCACGATGCTGTGACCCCCTTGGTTCAGCTCGACCACCGTCAATGGCTGCTTGAGCTGTTCCACGGGCCGACGCTGGCGTTCAAGGATGTGGCGCTGCAATTGCTCGGTCTGCTGTTCGAGACCTTTCTCGCCCGTTCTGGCAAGCGCCTGACAATCGTCGGCGCGACCAGCGGTGACACCGGATCGGCTGCGATTGACGCGGTTGCTGGGCGCGAAGGCGTCGAGATATTTATGCTCCATCCGAAGGGGCGAGTGAGCGAGGTGCAGCGTCGCCAGATGACGACGGTGCGCGCGCCCAACGTGCATAACATCGCTATCGATGGCAGCTTCGACGATGCGCAGGCGATGGTGAAGCGCATGTTTGTGGACGAGGCGCTGACGAGCCGCATGCAGATCGGTGCGGTCAACTCGATCAACTGGGCGCGGCTGATGGCGCAGGTCGTCTATTACTTCGCCGCCGGTTTGCAGCTCGGTGCGCCGCATCGCGCCGCCGCCTACAGCGTGCCGACCGGGAATTTCGGTGATGTTTTCGCAGGCTATGTCGCGCAGAAAATGGGCTTGCCGATCGAGCAGTTGATTGTTGCCACCAATGTGAACGACATTCTCCACCGCGCTCTGACCGAGGGCGATTATTCGACCGGTGCGGTTACGCCAACCGCCACCCCATCGATGGACATCCAGGTCAGTTCCAACTTTGAGCGGCTGCTGTTCGATTGCGGCGGACGTGATGGTGTGGCTCTGGCGGAGCAGATGCGCGGGTTCGAGCAGGCGCGCGCGATGCGGCTCACCAATGCACAAAGGGCAGGGGCGAGCCACCTCTTCACCAGCGCGCGGGCTGATGGTGACGAGATGGCGCAGGCGCTGCGCTGGGCGCACGATCATGCCGGGCAGGTGCTGGACCCGCATACGGCGATTGGCCTGCACGCATCACGCGTGAGCGAGCTGGATCCATCGGTTCCGCTGGTGACGCTCGCCACGGCCCACCCGGCCAAGTTCAGCGATGCGGTTGAGCGTGCGACCGGTATCAGGCCCTCGCTGCCCGCGCGTGTTGGCGACCTGTTCGCGCGCGAAGAGCACTACAGCGAGCTGCCCGGCGACTATGACGCAGTGCGCGACTTCATCTCCGAGACCGCTGCGGTCGGCTGATGGCGACTTTAGTCCGCGATCCGCTGGTGATGGAATGCGCCGGTTGGGATGCCTATCGACTGCTCGACAGCGGTAATGGCCGCAAGTTCGAGCAATTCGGACCCTATTCTTTTATCCGCCCAGAGCCGCAGGCGATGTGGCAACCCCGCCTAAGCGAGTGGGATGCGGATGGCGAGTTCGTGCCCGGGTCTGATGAGGATGGCGGCGGACGCTGGAGTTTCAGCCGCGAAGTGCCCGATGAAGGCTGGGAGCTAGCGTGGAACGAGGCGCGCTTCACCGCGCGACCGACCCCCTTTCGACACTTGCAATTCTTCCCCGACATGGCCCCCGTCTGGGAGTGGATGCGCGCTATGTTGCAAGGGCGCGACGATACGGAAACCATGAACCTGTTCGGCTACACCGGCGTGGGAACTCTCGCCTTGAGCCAGCATGGCCGGGTGACGCATGTCGACGCTTCGAAGAAATCCGTTGCCCAAGCGCGCGAGAATGCCGCGCTTAGTGGTATGGAGGAGCGTCCGATCCGCTGGTTAGTCGATGATGCGGCGAAGTTCGCGGCGCGCGAAGTGCGGCGTGAGCGGCGCTATGACGGGATCATTCTCGATCCACCCAAATTCGGGCGCGGCCCCAAGAGCGAGACCTGGCGGCTAGAAGAGAACCTGCCGGGCCTGATCGGTGACTGTGCAAAGCTGCTCGACAAAGACAGCCGCTTTCTGTTCCTGACGGTTTATGCGGTGCGCATGAGCAGCCTTGCGATTGCGGGTTTGTTGGAGGAGGCTCTGCGCGATTTACCCGGAACAATCGAACACGGCGATCTGGCCGTGCGCGAGGAGCCCCTTCGACAAGCTCAGGATGAGCGGAGCGGTCGATTGCTTCCCACTGCGATCTTCGCACGATGGAGCAATCCGGTCTAAGGCGCCCTGGAATGACAGAACCAATGACCGATTCGTTAATCCTCGAAGTTGCCGACCTTGAAGTCGATGTCCTCACCGGCATCTATTCAGAGGAGACGGGCAAGCCCCAGCCGCTGCGCATTACCATCAATGCGCGCTACGATGTCGCCGATCATTACGATGCCGACACGCCGCTGGACGCCAGTAAGAACTACATGGATCTGAAATTCGCCGCGTCCGATGGTTTGCCGAAGGGTGTGCACTTCAAACTGATCGAAGCGGTTGCTGATCATATTTGCGAAACGTTGTTTGTGCAGGACAAGCGGGTTCAGGCTGTGACCGTCAAGATCGTGAAGCTCGCCATTGCGGAAGCGGATGAGAAAATCGGTATAACTCTGCACCGGGAACGCGGCGTTTGGGAGAGCAGGCGCGTATGAGCATGGCGGGCAAACAGGCGGTCCAGCGCATTGCTGACCTTCCTGACAGCCCGTTGGCGGCCAGCGCGCATTATTTCGCCGAACATCTGCATGAGGCGCGGGCAGCGCTGGCCAAGCCTGACGTCAACGCGCTGGCGATTGTGATTCCCCATGCTGGGACCGATCACGATGACTGGCGCCGTGCGCTCGCGCGTGATCTGGCGCGTGAATACACGCCGCAGCGGGTTAATGTTGTGGGTGGTGGGGCTGAACCGGCGACCGAGGCCTTGCTGACATATTTGGCAAATGCGCCGGGGGTGACGGGGCAGTATTGTCCAGTACATGACTGAGCTGACCTCCTCTGACCGCAACCGCGATATGCTCGCGATTGATCGCGCTCCGCCGCTGATCGACACGTTTCAGCGCCGTATCACCTATTTGCGCATGTCGGTCACGGATCGCTGCGATCTGCGCTGTTCCTATTGCATGCCCGAGCAGATGAAATTCCTGCCGCGCCGCGAAGTGCTGACGCTGGAGGAGCTCTATGAGCTTGCCTGTGGTTTTATCGATCGCGGAGTGATCAAGCTGCGGATTACCGGCGGGGAGCCGCTGGTGCGGCGCGACATTATCGACCTGTTCAATGCTCTAGGGCGGCGGATCGGGAACGGCCTTGAAGAGCTGACGCTCACCACCAACGCAACCCAACTTGCCAAACATGCCGATGCGTTGGCGAAGGCGGGCGTTCGGCGGGTGAATGTCTCGCTCGACACGCTGGATCGCGAGCGGTTTGCCGAGCTGACGCGGCGCGACGCATTGCCGCAGGTGCTCGACGGCATCGCCGCGGCAAAGGACGCAGGCCTGAAAGTCAAACTGAACGCTGTCGCTCTCAAGGGGATCAACGAACACGAGCTGCCCGAGTTGATCGCTTGGGCGCACGGGCAGGGACATGATGTGACCTTGATCGAGGTGATGCCGCTGGGTGAAGTCGAGGAAGACCGGATCGACCATTACCTGCCGCTCACCGAAGTGCGCACGGCGTTGGAACGACGCTGGACCCTGACGGACAACGATGCGTCAACCGGCGGACCGGCGCGCTATGTCGATATTGCTCAGACGGGCGGGCGACTTGGGTTGATAACCCCGCTCACCAACAATTTCTGTGCGGGCTGCAATCGCCTACGTGTCACCGCGACTGGCCAGCTCTATCCCTGCCTTGGCGGCGGGGAGCGGGTCGATCTGCGGGCGGCGTTGCGTTCGGATGATCCCCAGGGAAACCTTGTCGCTGCTCTGTGCGAAGCGATGGCGATCAAGCCGGAGAATCACAATTTCCGCATTGAGAGTCGCGGGGAAGAGCCCGCTCTGCCGCGCCATATGTCTATGACCGGGGGTTAGCTTGGCAGTTCGTATCGTCTTTCTCGGCCCACTGCGCGATCTCGCGGGTGAAGAGGAGCGCGAAGTCGCGGCTCCGCTCGATTGGGCTGGGTTGCTCGATGCGGTTGGCCCTGCCGTCGCTGAACAATTGCAGGAGGCGCGGGTCAATGTCGCCTGCGCGGGCAAGGTCTTGAGCGACAAGACTTCGCTGGTGGCGCAAGACGGTGATGAGGTTGCACTGCTACCACCCGTCAGCGGCGGTTGAGGGCGGGGCAATGCGCGACGTCCGCCTACTCACTGCCCCATTCGTACCCGGATCGCTGATCGGTCCGTTCACCAATGCTCATCCTGGCCTCGGCGGTGTCTGCACCTTCGTGGGCGAAGTGCGCGGAGAAGCGGATGTCGAGGTTCTAGAGCTGTCGCATTATGAGCCGCTGACACTGCCGAGCATGGAAGCGCTAGCCGACGAGGCAGTTGCGCGGTTCGACCTTATGGGGATGCTGATGGTCCATCGGATCGGAGCGATGCATCCGGGCGAGCCTATCGTATGCGTGTCAGCTGCGGCCAAGCATCGGCGCGGGGCGATTGATGCGGTCGATTTCGCGATGGATCACCTGAAGAGCGCCGCCTGGTTCTGGAAGCGAGAGCTGCGTGGCGGTACGTGGCAGTGGATCGAGCCGCGCCCGGACGATTACGCCGATCTTGCGCGCTGGCAGACCTGACCACTCATGAAAAATCGCCCAGTTTGATCTGGGTCAAAGAGCAAGTTTGC
>JBCBDF010000070.1:0-9500 GCA_038529875.1 Pseudomonadota bacterium
TCGTGGCACCACGAATGTGTATTTCGATACCGGCAGGTACAATCTCACCCCATCGGCACGCGGCGAGCTGTGCAGTGCGGCTGAACAGGCGAATTCGATGGACAACGCCTTGCTGCTGGTGGTTGGCTACACCGATTCAACCGGAAGCTACGAGATCAACCAGGCGCTGAGTGAAAAGCGCGCTGGCCGGGTCGTAAACTATCTTCAGCAGCAATGCGGTTGGAAGCCGTATCGTATGCTGACCCCAACCGGGATGGCCGAAGCCGATCCTGCGGCGAGTAATGACACGCCAGAGGGCAAGGCTCAGAACCGCCGCGTTGCGGTGAACATTCTGGTCAGCAAGAGCGCTGAAGGCCTATAAAGGCCGGAAGCTACAGACCTCTAACTTGTGCGGGGGTGGGCAATGCTCACCCCCGACTCATTTGGGCAGCACAGGATCATCGGGATCCCAGTCTGAGGTAATTACCAGGCAACCACTGCCTTCGCCCGTGCAGATTGTCTGATTGCCCGATTTGATCGCCTCCATCTTTATAATGGCCTCCTGTGACCCGATCCTCCCGATCAGGCCAAGCCGTTCCACCTGCTTTTCCAGCGACGCCCGATCAACCAGACAATCGGACGGATAGCCGCGCGGCGCCTCGATCCGCTTGATGGAGAAACTGTTTCCCCTGGCGGTTGTGATTTTCAGCGTACCGCCAGCATCCTTCAGCGACGAGGCGGAGATATACCGCGGCGCCGGTTCGCTCGACTGCATGCGAAATTCCTGTGCAGCCAGTGCTGCTGAGCAGCCGATTGCTGCCACGCAGACGATTGTCCTCAAAGTGCTTTTCATGGCGGATTTCCTTTCGTGAATGCTCAGGCCCGGTTGCAGATGACGGTGATGTTCTCGCGCTTGCTGCGCTTCAGATCGCCGTCACTATCGCTTACATTAAAGGCAAAGCTCAGCTGCTTGCGCGGGGCGGTGCCTGCGCTGCCGGTCAGTCCGCCGACCTGCCACGACAAGGGGTGGTTGACGACGACGTAGCGACCGCCTTCACCGTCGAAATCGAGCTTGGTGTTGCGCGAGAGCCATTGGGTGCCGGTAAAAATGGCGTTGCCCTCAAACGCGCGGCGCACGTTTACCCGCCCGCGCAGGCGCAGCGTCTTTGGACAGCGCCAATTGCCGACCCGTTCGACATTGGCCGGCGCGATGGTCAATTTCAGGCGCTTGACTGTCGGCTTGGGATTGGTGCGCTGCGCCGGGGTGGTGCGGTTGGCAGGATCGGCACGGGTGCCGTTGCCGTTGCCGTTGCTTCTGCGTTCCGCACGCTCTCTCTCGCGTCGTTTCCTCTCAAGCTCACGAGCGATATCGGCATTGCTGGCACTGGTGGTCGATGTGGTGCGCGATGTGGTCGCAAAGTGATCGGTTGGTAGGCAGCGGATCAGCGCTGGAATGCGCATGCTCCGTTCAAATGCCTCGTGCCGGGTCCGATGGAAATTGGGATTATAGGGGTTGTTCGAACGCCGGATTTTCCACGTCGTCTGGCCTGTAACCCGGTATCCCCCGGCCACATTTATGTAATCGCCATTCTTGATGAAGCGCCGCCGGGCCTGACCGCGTTTGCTGTTCGCCAAATCGTTGCACAATTCGACCGGGTCCTGGCGATAAGTCCCGCCATCCGATAGCAAGCCAACATAGGCGAACGGCATGGTGTAATACCGCCAGCCGCTGCTGGTATTGGCCCCTTTGCTTGTCCCCTCAACCTCGATGTTGGTTTCGACCGGGCCGCGATTGGCGGGTGGTCCGCTGCCGGTATTGACCGCAATGCAGGTCCATAGCTCACGCGTTTTGACAGAGCCGTATTTCCCTCGGCCATTGCCCTCCACCTCGACGATCGGGATATGGCTGGGGCCGTTGCATTGCGCGTTCGATTCCGCCATTTTCATGTCCGGCGGCATTGCCTGCGCGGTATTCGGCAAAGCCAGCGCGGTCAGCGCGGCCGCCACAGAACCATATCTTACCAACATCGCGATCTACTCCCTCTCCTGATTTGTCGGTTGATCATGACGTGCAGGGAGGCGCTTCGCCTCGGTGAGAGCCCCCAATTTTCATCGTGAGGGCACCCAAATTTAGCGCGCAGACTGGCGATAAATGCGCAATTGCGGCAAACTTGCCCTTATGCTGGCCGAACGAGACCACGAACTGGCAAGGCTGAACGAGCTGCTCGTTTCATCGGGCGGGTCGGGCCATGTGGTCGCGGTGGGCGGAGAGGCCGGGATCGGCAAGTCGGCTCTGCTGAGAGAGTTTTCGCGCCAACTGCCGGAGGGTTATCGCTGCATCTGGGGCATGTGCGATGCTCTGTTCACCCCTCGGCCGCTGGGCCCTGTTCACGATATCGCCGCCATCCTCTCCGAACTGCCCGCTACTGGACAAGAGGACACCGCTGGAGCGCTCTTTTCCCGGTTGCTCGCGCAACTGTCTGAGGCTGACGCTCCCACGGTGCTGATCATCGAAGACGTCCATTGGGCCGATGCCGGCACGCTCGATTTCATCCGCTTTCTGGGTCGCCGGATCATGATGTGCCCGGTGATGATGATCGTCAGTTTTCGCAATGATGAGTTGGGGCGCACACACCCACTGTTGAGGGTGTTCGGCGAGATTCCCAGCTCCCAGCTTGAGCGGATCGAGCTGCTGCCCCTGTCGCTGGCCGCGGTCGCGCGGCTTTCGGATGGCAGCGGTCGCAATGCCGAACAATTGCTGAAAACGACCGGGGGCAATCCCTTCTTCCTGACTGAGATCCTCGCCAGCATCGAAAGCGGCACCCACGTGCCGGTCTCGGTGCAGGACGCCGTAAACAGTCGCCTGGCGCGCCTTTCCCAAGCGCATGCTCGCCTGCTGGAGGCGCTCAGCATCATTCCTGTGCCGATCGATCCTGATTTGCATTGCTGCTGGATTGAGGATCATGAGCGGCTGCTGCAGGACTGCCTCGACCTGTCGATCCTTGTCGAGGATGCCGATGGTCGTATCCGCTTTCGCCACGAACTTGCCCGGCTGGCGACCAGCAATCGCTGTTCATCGATTGAGCTGCGCAACCTGCACAAACAGCATCTCAATTTCATGCTGGAACGCGCCGAGCAGTACGATGCCGGGGAACTGCTGCACCATGCGCGCGGGGCAGCGGATGCCGCGCGGGTGCTGCATTTTGCCCCGGTAGCGGCAGAGAAAGCAGCGCGCCTTGGTGCGCATAAGGAAGCGGCCGACTATCTCGAAGTCGCACTGGGCTATATCGACGAGGCTGACCCTGCGGAAGCAGCCCAACTCTACGAAAGCTGGGCCTATGAAGCCGCTATTTCAGACCGGATTGACGACCGGGTTATTGAGGCGCGCCGCCATGCCCTGACCATGTGGCGGGCGCTTGGCCGCGAAGACAAGATTGCCGACAATCTGCGCCATCTTTCCCGCCTGCACTGGTATCGCGGTGAAGCGGTGCAAGCGAGCCGGTATCTCGACGACGCCATCAAACTGCTTGAACAGCTGGATGACAACACCCGGCTCGCGCTGGCCTATTCAATGCGCTCGCAGATGCACATGCTCGGCAGCGAGATGGACAAGGCGATCGAATGGGGCAAGCGGGCGCTGGCATTGATTGAGGCGGAGGTGGCGCCAGAGGTGCAAGTCCATGCGCTCAACAATATCGGCACAGCGCGAATGTTCCTGGGCGATCCGGCCGGGATTGATGATCTGGAGACAAGCCTCGAGATTGCGCTGGATCAAAACCTGCACGAAGATGCCGCGCGCGTCTTCACCAACCTTTCCGAATATGCCGTGGATATGCGGCGGCTTGAGCTGGCGGAGACGACGCTAGATCGCGGCATTGACTTCGATTCCGAGCATGATCTCGACAGTTGGACGTTCTACCTGCTTGGTCGTCAGGCGCAGCTGCGGCTGGAGCAGGACAGGCTTGAGGAGGCGGAGGAGATTTGCCGCGCGGTGATTGGCACGCCGGGGCAGACGCTGCTGATGAAACTGCCCGCGCGGATCATGCTGGCCCGCACACAGGTGCGCCTCGGCGATGATAAGGCCGCGCGCACTCTTGAAAAGGCGCATCGCGATGCGCTGGCGACGGGAGAGGTGCAATATCTCATCCCGGTCCTGCTGGGCATGCTCGAACGGGCCTGGCTAACCGGCTCCGCGCAAATGGCTCGTAAGGCATCAGAGGAATTGAGCAGGATCGACAGATCGCGTTTCAGCCTGTGGGCTGGGGCGGAATATGATTTTTGGAGCAGCCTTGCGGAGATCGAAACGCCGGATCGCCCAGGCATTGGCGAAACCGCGTTCGGCCCCGCTCTGGCCGGAGACTTCACCGACGCCGGGACCAAGTTTGCGCAGCATGGCGCCGATTATCTTGCCAATGTCTGCTTCGCACTGTCAGACGATCTGGATGTCATATCCGATGGCTTGGGTGCTCTGCATCGACAGGGTGCGAAGGCGCCGGTCGCCCGGCTGACGGAGTTGCTTGAAGCGCGCGGGTTGTCGCGCAATGACATTGTCCTACCGCGCGGCCCTTACCGGGCATCGCGTGAGAACCCGTTCGGCCTGACGGCGAAGGAGATGACCGTCCTCGAATACCTCGCCGCCGGGCTCAGCAACGCCAAGATTGCCGATGAAATGTCGCGTTCGCAGCGCACGATTGAGCATCACGTATCCTCTATTCTGCAAAAACTTGAGGCGGAGAATCGACTTGCGGTGCTGCTCAAGCTGCGCGAGGAACCGTGGATTATTGGCGAGACGGCAGGTGCTCTTGAAGATGAGCTTTAGCCCCGATTTGCAGTGACTGGCGCAGATCGCGCGGCTGCGTCGCAAAAATGTAGTCGGCTCGTGGCACAGCTGTGTTGACCGATTGCGCATGATCGTGGCAATCGGCGAGCGCTTTGCGGGTGTAGCTCAATGGTAGAGCAGCAGCTTCCCAAGCTGACGACGAGGGTTCGATTCCCTTCACCCGCTCCAGTCGCTTTGCATTTTGGAGCGGTTTCGGTTCCGTTGGCCGCGGTCGTAGAGCAAGGCTTAGGCGTCTCTTGCGATTTGCTACGCAAACCGACCGATCCAATCATCATGATCCTGTTGCCTTTTACCCAATCCCAAGAGTTGGTGTGATTTGCCAATCATCCGCAGTCGTGGTCTGGCAAGGCTAAGGCTGTCATCCCGAAAATCCCAGAATTCTACCGTTTTTCAAGTTTGGCACGGCTCCTGCAGAGTTGTTTTCATCAAGCGGGATGGTCCCGCAAGATACGAAACAAGCATCAGGAGACTTCATTATGTTCGCTACCGAAACCAGCACCACCGTCCTCGCAGCCGTATTCTCACTGACGATTTCTGCAGTTCTTTTCGCCACCGCAATCGTGCCAGCCAGCCCCAACCTTTTCGCTTAAGAACGCCTGTTCGCTTAAGAACGCCTTTTCGCACAATCTCTCAAAAAGGAACCAAGATCATGTACGCCAACGCCAACAGCACCACGATTATCTCAGCCGCCCTGTCAGTGACAATCTCGGCAATCCTGTTCGCGACTGCGGTCATTCCAGCCAGCCCCGGCATGTTCGCCTAAACCGCGTCTTTGCCCAATCGAAAGGCGCTGAATTTCACAAACCGCCCAGTCTTATGTGACAGGCTGGGCCAATGCGAAGCCGATCACGGATAGACCGCTGGACGCTTTGCCATCATCGCCGCGACGCTTTCGCCGAACTCCGGCGATTGCAATTGCGCAGCGAAGATCTCGCTTTCCGCGGCCATGCATTCGGTGATTGCCGCATTTTGGTTCCGCACCAGCGCCTTGGCATGCTTCATCGCATTGGGCGCAGAATTGGCGACAAGCGCAGCAAGATTGCGGGCCTGTTGCGCAAAGTCATCGTCCGCAAACACCCGCGAAACCAGCCCCATCCGCAATGCCTCGTCCGATGTCAGCGTGCGCCCGGTCATAAATACATCATTGGCCGCAGCCATCCCGATTGCCGCAGGCAGCAGCACGGATGATGCCGCCTCTGGCACCAGCCCAAGCTTCACGAATGGCGCAGCAAATGTCGCCGATTGTGCAGCGTAGACCAGATCGCAGTGCAAGGTCAGCGTCAGGCCGACACCGATTGCCGGGCCATTGACGGCGGCGATCAGCGGCTTGGGGCAATCCTTGATCCCATGCAGGAACTGGACCACCGGGGGCATATCATCACCGCGCGGACCCATCGAAAAATCCTGCAAATCATTGCCAGCGGTGAAATAGTCGGCCGCGCTGGTGAACATCAGCGCGCGGGCTTCATCATCGGTGGCGTAGGCATTCACCGCATCGGCCATCGCCTGATACATATCCTGGGTGATGGCGTTTTTCTTTTCCGGACGATTGAAGGCCACGGTGATCACGCGGTCACTCTTTTCGATGCGGATATGGTCGGTCATGCTTGGCGCTCCAGTAAGTCGTTTGCACCGCCCGTTGCAGGCTATGCGCTTTCCCGCAAGCTCTGCATATCGATGACGAAGCGATATTTTATGTCGCTGGCTTCCATCCGATCATAGGCGGTCTCGATATCCTGCATGGCGATCGTCTCGATCTCGGGGACGATGCCTTTCTCCGCGCAGAAATCGAGCATTTCCTGCGTCTCGGCGAGGCCGCCAATCCCGCTGCCGGTCAGCACTTTGCGCCCCAGCAAAATGCCGGTGTGAAATTCCGGCATCATGTCGATCATCCCAACGAGAACTTGCACCCCATCGATCCGCAGCAGGTGCAGATAGGGCTTCACATCATGCCGCACCGGGATGGTGTTGAGGACCATGTCAAAATAGCCCGACTTGGCTTTCATTGCCGCCTTATCGGTGGTGTTGAGGAAGTCATGTGCGCCGAGCTTTTCGGCATCCGCGCGCTTGCTTTCGCTCCGGCTGAGCACGGTTACCTCCGCGCCCATCGCAGCGGCCAGCTTCACGCCCATATGGCCGAGCCCGCCTAGCCCAGCGACCGCGACTTTGCTGCCCGGCCCGACTTTCCAGGTGCGCAGGGGTGAATAGCTGGTGATCCCGGCGCACAGCAGCGGCGCGGCCTCTGCCATGGGCAGGGAATCGGGCACTTTCAGCACAAATTCCTCGCGGGTGACGATCCGCTCTGAATAGCCGCCAAATGTTGCCGATCCATCGCGCCGGTCGGTGCCGTTATAGGTGCCGGTGTTTCCCTCCAGGCAATATTGCTCAAGGTCAGCATCGCAGTGATCGCAGGTCAGACAGCTATCGACCATGCAGCCAATCGCGACCCTGTCGCCCGCAGTGTGGCGGGTGACTGCATCACCGACTGCGCTGACTGTGCCGACGATCTCGTGGCCCGGCACGATTGGGTATTTGGTGAAGCCCCAATCGTTGCGCGCGGAATGCAGGTCCGAATGGCAGATGCCGCAATGGCTGATCTCGATCAGCACATCGTCATCGCGCAGACCGCGCCGGGTGATGTCCATCGGGCCGACACCGCTTTCAGGGGATGTCGCGCCATAGGCTTTGGTCGGGTATTCATTGGTAGCAGTAGCCATTGTAAGAACCTTTCAATTCAATGCTGATCGAGCCGCAGGCTCGCAAGCACGACCGTGCGCCGGCCGGTAGGCCGCCCCCGCGGAGGCGTTGGCGAAGCCAACTGGCCGCGAGCGAAAACAAACTCACTTCGGCGGCATCCGGATCGCGCCATCGAGGCGGAATTGGTGGCCGTTGATATAAGTGTTGCGCGCGATCTCCAGGATCAGCGAGGCGAATTCCTTCGGCTCGCCCAGCCGCTTGGGGAAGGGGACGCTGGCGTTCAGCTGGCCCCACATCTGCGGATTGCGATCCTTCATCCCCAGCATTAGCGGGGTCGCGAAAATCCCCGGCATTACCGAGTTCACCCGAATGCCGAGGTCCATAAGGTCGCGCGCCATCGGCAGGACAAGGCCGTTCACGCCTGATTTGCAGCTGCCGTAAATCGTCTGCCCGATCTGTCCGTCTTGCGCGGCGACGCTGGCGGTCAGCGTGATCGAACCGCGCTCGCCATCCTCGTTCACCGGATCGGAGTTCGCCATGCCAAGGGCGGAGATACTGGCCACGCGGTAGCTGGCGACGAGGATGCCCTGCGCGCCGAATTCGTAATCCTCGGTCGGCAGGCGTTTGTAGCCGCCTGTTGCCTTGTCATAGCCGATGGTCTTGCCGCGCTTCGATGCCATGGCGCAGTGTACCGTCACGCGCTCTTGCCCGTTGGCCGCGCGGGCGGCGGCGAAGCCGGCCTCGACGCTGGCTTCGTCCATGATATCGACATGGTGGAAGGTCCCGCCAATCGCCTTGGCATGCGCCTCGCCGTCCTCGTTATTGATGTCGAAGATCGCGACTTTCAGGCCAGCATCGGCCAATGCTTGCGCGCTAGCCCTGCCCAGGCCCGACGCGCCCCCGGTTACCACGGCAGCCATGCCTTCTGATAATTTCATGATGTCTCCCCACTCTCAACTTATCTGGCTTTTAAGCGAGACGCGGGAACGCGCAACCTGCCCAAATTGGGCGGCGGTGGTGAAATGCGTGCCGCGTGCTAGGGGCAGGCGATGGTCTCATTCCTTCTCGCCGTGCTGCTGGTGTTCATGATTGCGCTGGGCGGGCGCGATCAATTGCTGGTCGCGCGCCTTTCCGAGAAGCTTGGTAACACGTTTGGCCTGCTGATGTTGGGGCTTTTCGTCGCCGCCATCAGCGCCAGCATCATGGCGTTTGCAGGATCAACCATTGCCGCCATGCTGCCCCCACGCGCGGCGGATATGCTGGTCGCGATTGCACTGGGAGTGGCCGCCATCGAGCTGGCCTGGCCGATCCGCGAGAAGCCTTTGAACGAACCGACCCGATCGCTGGGTGCAATCGGCATTGTGCTGCTCGCCCGGCAGCTCAGCGATGGGGCGCGATTTGTGGTGTTTGCGCTGGCGGCAGGGGCGAGTTCCCCTCTGGTTGCCGCGATTGGCGGAGCGATTGGGGGAGGTGCGGCGATTGCATTGGCCTGGCGGATGGGTGGCACATTGCGGACGAAAACTCCGCTGCGTTATCTGAGACTTGCAATGGCCCTCTGTTTGATAGTTGCGGCAGTGGTGATCGGATTGAACGCTCCTTTCAAGCTACTTTGATCGATTTGTACGATTACTGCGAATTGGAATTTCTCGAAACCTGATGCCGGTTTGCCCGTTGAGTCAGCATACAAATCCCATGGCAAGAACACGAATTCAGGAGGCATTTTATGCTAGACCCCAAAGACAACTCAAAGAGCGTAATAGTAAATGAAATCAATGGCTTGCTGGCAGATCACTTCGCGCTCTACATGAAGTCGAAAAACTTCCACTGGCATGTCACAGGCCCGCGTTTCCGCGACCTGCACCTGCTCTTTGACGAGCAGGCGATTGAAATTCAGGGGCAGTTTGATGCGATCGGTGAGCGCGCCCGGAAATTGGGCGGCGAAACGCTGACCTCGAGCGGTTCAGTGACACAGCACACCCAGATC
>JBCBDF010000071.1:0-9460 GCA_038529875.1 Pseudomonadota bacterium
TCTCGCACGCTTCATCGGTGGAATACCCACCCGACAGCGCAACCACGCGCAGCACATTGGGATGCGCAATGGCGGGCGCATAGAGCCCCGCTGCAACCGGGATCGACAGCTTGAGCATGACTTTGCGGCCTTCGGGCAGCGCATCGAGGCCCTTCATGATCTCTGCCAGCAGGATCTTCTCACCCACCGCGCGGTCGGCGGCGGTGATGTCGTATTCCGGTTCCAGCATCGGCACGAGCCCGGCATCGGCGATCTGGTTGCCGACCGCGAATTGCTGCGCAACGATGGCGGCAATGCCCGCCGGGTTTGCCGACTTGATGACAGAGCGCATCTTCGTGCCGAACATGCCTTTGTTGACCGATTTCTCAAGCAGCGCAGGCAGCTTGTCGAGCGGCTTCATCAATTGCACGCCGTCTGCTTCGTCAGCCAGGCCCTGATCAACCTTGATAAACGGCACGATGCCGCGCGCCTTCAATGCGTCGGCGGTAGAGACGCCCTCCACCTGACTATCCATCGTGCGCTCGAACAGGATCGCACCAATCACCTTGCCGTTCGCAAAACTGGGCGAAGTGATCACCCGGCTGCGCATCTCGTGGATCTTGGCGAACATCTCATCATCGCCCGACCACTCGCTGTCGTCGACGCCATAACCGCGTAGCGCCTTTGGCGTGGAGCCACCGGACTGGTCGAGAGCCGCGATAAAGCCCTGGCCGTTGGCGATCTTGGCGGTCATTTCGTCGAAATTCATGGGTGTCCCCTCGTCAGTGCGCAATGCCTGCATACCTATGCACGGCGTGTCTGGGCCGCGTTTAGCCAGCGTTTGCGCTTATCGCAACGGTCAAGCCGGGCGTTTGCCCAGCTTGCGGATGATCCCGGTAAAGCTAAGCGCTGGCTTGCCGTCACCGGTGATCAAGCCACGCACGAAGATCGTCTTGCCGCCGCCGCGTGTGACCTCGCCGCGCGCTTCGACCAATGCGCCCTCTTCGACCGCTCCAAGGAAATCACCCGAGAGGTTCATGGTGACCGCCATGGCCCCATTGAGCTCTTCCGTGGCGATCCCGAACAACGCGAAATCAGCAAAGGTCAGCAGGCATCCGCCATGCATCGAGCCAGCACCGTTCATGTGCCGCGCCTCTGCACGAAACGCGCTGACATAGCTGCCATCGTCCTGGCGCAGCATGTAAAACGGGCCGGAGCTGGTTTCGTAAGGGTCGTGGTTCCAGTGATACCAGCCCGCAAATTCCCCCTCTTCGCAGCGAACCGCGCCGCCGTAACCGTATTCGGTCTCACTCATTCTCAGATCAATTCCACAATTGCAGGTTCTGGATCGCGGCGGGCAGGCTTTCTTCCGGGTCGGTGCGAGAGAGGCTGCGCTCGGCCAGCTTCCAGCCGCGCTTCAGCCTGCCCTTGCGCCACAGATCGGTGAGCCAGAATTGCCCCGACCAATCGCGCGCGCCGATCCGCATTTCGAGATCGACCCCGGCGGCGAACCACGCGCACGATCCATGCTTACGGATGATGACTTCGCGAAACCGGTAGGCGGAACAGCCGAGCCGTCCCTCAGCCGCTTCCAGGAAACTCGGGCGGTCAAGCAATTGCGAGCGATCCGCACCAACGATCATCATGAAGTCGCGCCGCACCAGCTTGCGCAAGTCGCGCTGATCGCGCCGCATCCATGCGCGCATGAAGCGGTGTTCGAGTGTTTCGATCGTGGCGGCAATATCGGCCATGGTCAGGTCGAAAGCGCAGCAACGCCGGGCAGCTGCTTGCCTTCCATCCATTCGAGGAACGCGCCGCCAGCGGTGGAAATATAGGTCACATCGTCGGTAACACCAGCCTGCGCCAGCGCGGCGACGGTGTCGCCCCCGCCAGCGACCGAGATCAGCGAGCCTTCCTGCGTCAGCGCGGCGGCGTGGCGCGCAAGCGCCATGGTGGCGGTGTCGAATGGTTCGGTCTCAAACGCGCCCAATGGTCCGTTCCAAACCAGCGTGCGGCAGGTCTTGAGCACATCCGCCAGAGCTTCCGTCGCATTCGGGCCGATATCGAGGATCATCTCATCCTCGGCGACTTCATGGACGTTGCAGGTGCGAAGGCTCGCCGGATTGGCGGCAAATTCTTTGGCCACCAAGACGTCATACGGCAGATGCACCGTGCAACCCGCATGGTCTGCCTCGTCCATGATCTTTGAAGCGGTCTCCGTCAGGTCATGCTCGCACAAGCTTTTGCCGACATTCACTCCGCGCGCGGCGAGGAACGTGTTGGCCATGCCGCCGCCGATGATGAGGTGCTGGACCTTGCCAACCAAGTTTTCGAGCACGGCGAGCTTGGTCGAAACCTTCGCCCCGCCAACCACCGCCGCAACCGGCGTTTCCGGGTTGCCAAGCGCGCTGTCGAGTGCGGATAGCTCGCGCTCCATCGCCCGGCCCGCATAGGCTGGCAGGTGATGCGCGAGCCCCTCGGTTGTCGCATGAGCGCGGTGCGCGGCGCTAAACGCATCGTTGACGTAGAAGTCGCCATGCGCCGCAATGCTTTGGGCGAAATTCGGATCATTCGCCTCTTCACCCGGCCAGAACCGGACATTGTCGAGCAGACCGACATCGCCCGGACGCAGGATGCCGATCGATTGCTCGACCACCGGCCCTGCGACCTCGGGAATGAACATCAGCTCCTTACCCAGCACGCCTTCGACATCGCCCACGACCATGCTGGTCGAGAGCACCGAAGACCGCTTGCCGCCCGGCCGCCCGAAATGCGCCAGCAGCAGGACTTTGGCGCCCTTGTCGGCCAGTTCGAGTATGGTCGGCTTGACCGCCTCGACGCGCGTGACATCGGTCGCCGAACCGTCCTTCATCGGCAGGTTCAGGTCGACGCGGACAAGCGCGACCTTGCCGGTCAGGTCCTGCGGTAGGTCGTCGAGGGTTTTGAAACTTGGCATTGTCCAACCTTATCCGTTCGGTTCGAGCGAAGTCGAGAACCGTTCGCGCCAGCGTGTCTCGACTTCGCTCGACACGAACGGGAGTAACTCAACTTACAGGAATTTCGCCATCACACCGGCGGTGTCGATCATGCGGTTGGAGAAGCCCCATTCGTTGTCGTACCACGATACGACGCGGGCGAGCTTGCCTTCCATCACGCTGGTTTCCAGGCTGTCCACGGTGGAGCTGGCCGGATGGTGGTTGAAATCGCTGCTGACGAGCGGCTGATCGGTGTAATCGAGCACGCCGTTCATCGGGCCATCCGCCGCCGCCTTCAGCGCAGCGTTCAGTTCCTCAACCGAGGTATCGCGGCCCGGCGTGAACACCAGATCGACCAGCGACACGTTCGGCGTTGGCACGCGGACAGACGAACCATCAAGCTTGCCCGCCAGTTCCGGTAGCACCAGACCAACCGCACGCGCGGCACCGGTGGTGGTTGGGATCATGTTCTGCGCGCCGCCACGGGCACGGCGCATATCGCCGTGCATCTGGTCCAGCATGCGCTGATCATTGGTGTAGCTGTGGATCGTGGTCATGAACCCGCGCTCGATGCCCACCAGGTCGTTCAGCACCTTGGCCACTGGCGAGAGGCAGTTCGTCGTGCAGCTGGCGTTGGAGACGATCACGTTGTCGGCGGTCAGCACATTATGGTTCACACCATAGACGACGGTAGCCGAGACATTCTTGGCCGGGGCCGAGATCAGCACGCGCTTCGCGCCTGCCGCAAGGTGCGGCTCGGACGCTTCATGGCTTTGGAAAAAGCCGGTGCATTCGAGCACGATGTCCACGCCTTGTGCGGCGTGTGGAAGGTTGCCCGGATCACGCTCGCTGGTTACGGCGATGCTCTTACCGTTCACAACAATCGCGCCGTCCGCAACCTCTACCGAGCCGGGGAAGCGGCCATGAGTTGAGTCGTATTGAAACAGCAGTGCGTTCGACTTGGTGTCCGCCAGGTCGTTGATCGAAACAAGTTCGAGATCGTCATCGCTGCGCTCAAGAATTGCGCGCGCCACAAGCCGGCCGATGCGGCCAAAACCGTTGATTGCAACTTTAGTCGCCATGGTGAGAAGCTCCTACTTAACCGTTCAATTTGTTGTGAATTTTCGGAAGGATCGCCTCTGCGGTGAGGCCGTAATGCGCGAACAGATCCTTTGCCGGAGCGGAAGCCCCGAATGTGTCGATACCGATGTTGAGCGCGTTTGCGCCATTGCCGGTGTATTTCTGCCAGCCAAAGGTCGCGCCTGCCTCGATTGAGACCCGCAGCACGTCTTCACCCTCGGCCAGAATGTCGGCACGGTAAGCGTCGTCTTGCTCGTCGAACAGCTCGGTGCAAACCATCGAGACGACATCAGCGCCAATCCCCTGCGCTTCCAGCTGTGCAGCGCATTCCGCCGCGACATGCACTTCGGAACCGGTGGCATAGATCACGACTTTGCGCGTCGCGCCCGCCGCCTTAGTCCGATATCCGCCGCGCGCCGACAGATTCTCGCCCGCTTCGGTCAGGCGCTGCTGCGGCAGGCCCTGACGGGTAAGCGCGAGAATTGTCGGGCGGTCAGGCTGTTCCAACGCCGTCTGCCAGCATTCCGCTGTTTCCACCGCATCACACGGACGCATCACCAACAGGTTCGGCATCGCCCGCAGCGAAGCGACATGCTCGACCGGCTGGTGCGTCGGGCCGTCTTCACCCAGGCCGATGCTGTCATGCGTCATCACATAGATCACGCGGGCCTGTTGCAGGGCGGAAAGGCGGATCGCGCCGCGGGCATAATCGGTGAAGACCAGGAAGGTCCCGCCGTATGGGATCACCCCGCCGTGCAATGCCATGCCGTTCATGGCCGCTGCCATGCCGAATTCGCGAATGCCGTAATATACGTAACGTCCGCTGTAATCGTCGGCGGTGAAGGCCTCGATCCCGCCAGCCTTGGTGTTGTTCGATCCGGTCAGGTCGGCGCTGCCGCCAATCGTCTCCGGCACGCGCGGATTGATTTCGGCCAACGCCATCTCGCTCGCCTTGCGGGTGGCAACGCCAACCGGGTCAGCGATCAGTCCGGCGATATAGTCCTGCATGGAGGCGGTTTCGGGCAAGTCGCCCGCCATGCGGCGTTCGAACTCGGCCTTGTGCTCGGAGGCATTGAGCCGGGTTTGCCACGCGCCATGCGCATCGCGGCCCATCTCAGCGGTCGCGCGCCAATCGGAGAGGATATCGTCCGGCACCACGAATGGCTCATGCGCCCAGCCCAGCGCTTCGCGAGCGCCAGCAATCTCATCTGCACCGAGTGGCGCGCCGTGCGTGGCGGCGGTGCCCTGCTTGGTTGGGGCACCTTTACCAATGACAGTCTTGCAAGCGACGAGCGATGGGCGGCCATCTGCTTTGGCTTCCGAAATCGCACGCGCGATATCGTCAAAATCATGCCCATCGCAGCTGACGACATGCCATCCAGTCGCCTCATAACGCGCCCGAACGTCTTCGCTGGTTGACAGGTCCGCCGAACCGTCGATGGTGATGTTGTTGTCGTCCCACAGCACGATCATCTTGCCGAGCTTCAGGTGCCCCGCGAGCCCGATCGCCTCGTGGTTGATCCCTTCCATCAAGCAACCATCGCCCGCCACCACCCAAGTGCGGTGATCGACCAGATCGTCTCCGAATGCCGCGTTCAAATGCCGCTCTGCCATCGCCATGCCGACCGCCATGGCCAGCCCCTGACCCAGCGGGCCGGTGGTGCATTCGACGCCTTCGAGCAGGAAGTTTTCCGGGTGTCCGGCGCAAGGCGAACCGAGCTGGCGGAAATTGCGGATGTCATCCATCGTCGGCTTGGCATAGCCGGTGAGGTGCAGCAGCGAGTAGATCAGCATCGAGCCGTGGCCCGCACTGAGGACGAAGCGATCCCGGTCCGCCCAATCGGGCCGCGCGGGGTCGAATTTCACATGGCCGGAATAAAGCACGCTGGCGACATCGGCCATGCCCATCGGCATGCCGGGGTGGCCCGAATTGGCAGCTTGCACTGCGTCCATCGAAAGGGCGCGAATGGCGTTGGCCATTTGCTGCAAGCGGGCGGGGTCGGTCGTCATGCTTGGATGGGCTCCTGCTGCCAGCGATAATCGATGCGCGAGCCCCGCCTTTTTCGCAGCGATTCGGCGCGCGATGCAGCCTTTGCCGAGGCGCTTGGGGAGGTCAAGCGCACGCCCCCTCATACCCCCCTCTTATCCTTGCACCCAATCGGCTTGGCCCGGTTACTGCACGGTTCGTTACCAGCACTTATCAACAGGGGCCTCCAAGGCTTTGCAGCAGCATACCTTTATTGGTAAATGCCTGCCCCATGAGCGAAGACCGAATAGAAGAGGCAATGGCGCGGATCGAACTCGCGCTGGCCCGCATCGATTTGGCACAATCGACCGCTCCGACTGCACCCCAGCAAAGCGAGAGCGAGGAAGGCACCAATTCGCCGCGCATCATGGCGCTGGTGAACGCGCATGAGAAACTGCGCGAAGAGGTCGCCGACACATTGACCGAGCTGGACGGCGTGATCGCGGAGCTGGAAGAATGAGTGCCCTGACATGAGTACTGTAACGCTCAAGATCGGAGCCAAGTCCTATACCGTTGCCTGCGGGGATGGCGAGGAGGCGCATATCGCCAAGCTTGGATCAATGATCGATGCAAAGTTCACCCAGATGGGTGATAATTTGGCCCCGCAAGAGGTGCAGAACTTCCTGTTCGCCTCGCTGATCCTGGCCGATGAGGTGCACGAGGCCCAAAAGGCGTCGGACACTCAAGCCGCCGGAACTCCGACCGCCGCTCCTGTCCCGGAACCTTTCGAGCCGAAAGACAATCAGGAGGCCGCAGGTCAGGCCAATGCTAAGGAAGCCGAGCTGCGCGCGGAAATCGAACAATTGAACGAGTTGCAGGCGATGCTTGAGGCCGAGCGCGATGCGCTCGCAGCCGAGCTGAAGACCGCCAAGGAAGCTGCGCAAGAGGCTGCATCCGACGACCAGCAAACCGATATGTTCGGGCAAGATGTGTTCGCAGCTCGCCTCGAAGCGCTCGCCTCACAAGCAGAAGCCTGTGCCGAAGCCCTTGAGGGAAGCGCACCGAACGCCTAACTAGGTTGGTGGCGGGGCTGCCCGGCGCGAGCCGATTGAACATCCCTGAGGCTATAAGCAATCCAACGGGAGCTGTCCCTGCCTGAGTCCACCGGTTCGGCCGTGGGGTTCGGGCATACGGCGCCCACCTGACGTTTTCGCGTCAGAGGATTTCTCCTGGTCCGGCCCATGGTGGTCCCGTCACTTCTTTTTTGCGCCTCAGGCGCCGGCGGCTGCATCCGCAGCCTTGGCTTTCCTCGCGCCGTTGCGAGCAAGCTCGCGGCGCTGCGGGCGCGTGGGCACGCTTGCGGCCCTAACGGGCCGAAATTGGTAAGCATTGGATCGATGCTCCACAGGAGCGTCGCAACGGGCTTTGCGACTCGTCGCGATGACGTGCAGAGGTGTTGCGCATGAACAAATCCACCAAATCAGAACTGCGTAAGACCCTCCGCCTGGCGCGCAATTCCCATGTGCTCGCACAACCGGAAACCATCAAGGCGCTGTTGTTCCACTACCCGCCGTCCACTCTGATGGAACGGATCAGCGAAACGGCCAGCATCGGGCTTTATCATGCCAGCGCAGACGAAGCGCCGACGACGGGCTATGCGCGCATGTTCCAGCAACAGGGGCGGACCATCGCGCTGCCCCGCTTTGCATCGCGCGACGCGCCGATGACTTTTGCCGAACACACCGATCCGTTCGGTGAAAGCGATCTTGAAATTGGCCCGTTCGGCATATTGCAGCCCACTGCCGACGCGGCGGAGGTTACGCCAGACATGCTGTTCGTGCCGCTAATCGGCTTCACGCCCGCAGGCGACCGGCTGGGCCAGGGCGGTGGGCATTATGATCGCTGGCTGTCGGAACATCCGGGCCGCTTGGCCATTGGCCTTGCATGGGACATGCAATTGTGCGGCGAATTGCCGGTCGAACCGCATGATATTGCGCTCGATGCGGTCATCACGCCAAGCAGAAGTTACGGGCTGTAGGACATAGAATTATGCGCGAAGAACCAACCTGGCGGATACCTGTCGGCATTATCGCGCTGTTTATCGCGCTGCTCGTGTATGGTTTCGCAATTGCACACTTTGCGCCGACCACGATCAGCACCTGGCCCGGTTGGGTGCAGACAATCGTCTACCTGTTACTAGGTGTTATCTGGCTGCTGCCGCTCAAACGCTTTCTGATCTGGATGGAGACGGGCAGCTGGAGCCCGCCTCCATCAGCTGAAGATTAAGAGCGAGCAGCCAATTTCAGCGCCGCCTCCAGCGCAGGATCGCGACGTTCGCGAAACGCCTCAACCGTCAGTGGCGCTGAGACCTCTGGCGTGATGCCCAGCCCGCGCTCAAAGCTCTTCACGTTGTTCTTCACATGGAAGAACGGCAACCGCATGCGCACTCCGCTGTTCGGCAGGGTCAGCGTAAATTGCAGCCCAGCGGTCGGCCCCTCGGCACTGCCCCCGGTTTTCTCGCCCACTGTGGTCGCGCGACCCAATTCCGTCATCCAGGTGATGAAATTGGTGCTGCCCGATGAGTTCGTATTGCTGGTGAGCACGATCAACTTTCCGTCAAAGGCATATTTGGCAGGCTTCACCGTCCTCAGGTCGTCGCTGACGAAGCTACGCAGCGCATAGGTGCCATCGTCCCTCTTCGAAAAGCCCATCGGATTGGGATCGAGTGCTCGGCTATCCCACGTCCAGAGATGCGGACGAATGCCATCGAGGTCGAGAGTCTTGGCCACCATCTCCTTGCGCGGGCGAAACGGCTCAGTGAGGAGGTTTGCGAGCAGGCCGTAATTGGCATCCGATGATCCACCGCCATTCTTGCGCAGGTCCAGGATCAAGGTGTCGCGCCCTTCGTCTTTGATCGCCTTGAAGATCGGCTGGTAAATCGTCTTGGGCTTAACCGGCTCGCGATAGTTCACGAAGGTATCGACACTGAAATAGGCGGCATTTTCGCCTATCCGCTCGAACGTAACGGCATCCTTGAAATTGGCTTGGGACTTCTCGCCCAGCGTGCTCCAGCCATCGAAATCTATCCGCTTGATCTCAACCGTACGCGTCTCACCATCGGTTCCGCGCACTTCAAGCGTCGCGACTTCGGGAACCTCCCACATCAAAGCGCCGAAATGATCGACGGCCCCGCCCATAAATTCCAGCGACTGGCCGATACCACCAGCCCGGCCCCATTCGGTGTAGCCATCGACCGGCACATAAGGCGCTACCTGTGCCATCACGTCGGCCATCGGGCGGCCATCCATGCTGACGATCTCATCACCGAAATTGAGACCGGTGCCTTGGCCCGGCGCTTCGACAATCGCCCGGCCATCAATCACGACCCAGCGCATCGGCAGATAAAGGGGCTGGTCCTTGCGGGCATTACGCAAAGTGCGCGGCAGTTCTGCCTTTGTAT
>JBCBDF010000072.1:0-9313 GCA_038529875.1 Pseudomonadota bacterium
GTATTCGCGGTTGTCGAAGTTGGGGTCATCCAGATCGACCGGGCAAATATGATGGCCGCGGCTGGAGAGGTTGACGATGCGCTTGTCTGCACCGGCTTCGATCAGCGGCATCAGGCCTTTGGTCAGCAGGAAATGGCCAACGTGATTGGTGCCAAATTGCCGCTCAAACCCATCAGCAGTGGTCTCTTTAGGGCAGCCCATAACACCCGCATTGTTGATCAACAGGTCGATTTTGTCGAAACGCTCCTGCGCCTCTTTGCTGCACGCCCGCACGCTATCGAGTGAACCAAGGTCGCCGATGATCGTCTCAACCGCATCATTGCCGGTTTCTGAAGTGATAGCGGCTTTCGCTGTATTGAGCTTTGCCTGATCGCGGCCCGCCAGGATCACATGCGCGCCCTTGGCGGCCATAGCGCGGCCGGTCTCTTGGCCAAGGCCGGAATTCCCACCGGTGATGAACACAGTTTTGCCCGACAGATCTTTGCCTGCCAGCACATCGTCAGTCGTTGATTGCGCGCCAAACTCGGTCATCAAGAATTCCTTCGTCTCCAAAAAACAGGGGCGCGGTAGCATGGCCACCGCGCCCCGTCATGTAGGCATATTATGAGCCGAATTTTGGCCTTATTTGTCGTCGAGCTGTTCCAGCTTTTTTGCGGCCCAATCGCGGCCACCAAGGCCGAAGGCGAGCGAGGCCGCCACAGCCGCGCCGACCACCAGCGCGCCAAAGGCCATTTCGACGATTTCATTGCCAACACCCATGAACCGCAGGCCCATAAAGGCAAACAGCAGCATCGCGGCATAGCGAACAATCGATCCGGCCATTGCGCTGCCGCCGGCTCCGGCGATCATCTTGCCGAGCAGGTTGGCGATGAGGAAACCGGCCGCGATCACCACGCCGCCAAACACCACCTTGCCGCCCAGATTGAGCACTTCATTGAGAATGCTCGTCACTTCCGGGAAGTTGAGCAGGCGGGTTGCCATGATGGCTACGAACAGCATGATGGCGACCTGAGCGACGCGTGCGATTACTGCGCTCGCGCTGGTTCCCTCAGGCAGCAGTCCAGTGGCTGCGATCGGACGATCAACGCCCAGCCCAGCAAGCACTTCTGACAGGATGCCAACGATAAACGTGCTGATCATGTAGCCGATACCAAGCAACAGACATGCACCAACGATATTCGGGATCGCGCCCATGAACATCGCCAGCATTTCCGTGGCCGGGCCCGATACCGCCGCAATATTAAGCACGCCCAGCGCGCCGATCACGACTGGGATAGCGATAAGCGCATAGATGATTGTGCCCAGCGTGTTGCTGATCGCATTGTTGCCGGTCACTTCATCGACGCCGCCCTTATTGGCCCATTTATCGAGGTTGAGCGTTTGCATCGCGGTGACGGCAATATCGCGAACGATACCGGCAATTAGGAGCCCGATGAAGAGCAGCAGGCCGGCACCGACCAAGTTGGGAATGTAACCCATGATTGTATTGAGCAATTCGTTGATTGGCCCGGCGACCCCATCCAGTTCGAGGACTTGCAGAATGGCAAGCAGGCCGAACAGCCAGATCAGCAGTGAAACGATCTTGCCGAGCGAAGCGCCGATGCTCTCACCACTCCCCGCTGCACGCTGGAAAAAGCCGACCTTGTCGACAAGCGCTGCAAACGCCCATTTGGCGGCCTTCGCGAGTAGCCAGGTTACTACCAAGATGGCGACAGCAAAGGCCGCTTTTTCAAGCAGCTCCATCGCTAAGGCTTGATCGAAGCTGTAATTGCCGATTTGCATGTGTGATCCCCTAAAAGTTACTCGATTGAGTCTACAGGGAATTGGGCGGGCGCGAAAGCTTACAAATGTAAACTCTCTTCAAGCTGCGCAAAAATTGCGGCTGGCCTATTCAAAAGTGAACGGTATGTTCGCGGCCATGCAAAAGACTATCACAACGCTCACCCAGACCTTGTTTTTCAGTATGGTAATCGCCGGTGCTGCTGCGCCCGCGGTCCATGCGCAGGAGCGCGAACCCAGCTGGTCGCTGGCGATACATGGCGGGGCCGGTACGATCGATCCGGAGCGGATTACTCCGGAACTGCGCGCGCAGTATGAGGCGGCCTTGCAACAGGCGCTGGATGCCGGATCGCAGGTGCTGAAAGATGGTGGCAGCGCGATGGAGGCAGTGAAAGCAGCCATCATCCCGATGGAGGACAATCCGCTGTTCAATGCCGGGCGCGGTGCGGTGTTCACCTGGGAAGGTGAGAACGAGCTCGATGCCTCGATCATGGATGGCCGCGATCGCAGCGCAGGCGCGGTGACGGGTGTAAAGGCGATCAAGAACCCGATCTTGCTCGCCGATGAGGTGCGCCGCGATGGGCGGCACGTTTTCCTGAGTGGCGCAGGGGCCGAAGAGTTTGCCAGCGAACGCGAGCTTGAGACCGCACCGCCCGAATGGTTCGCGACCGAGCATCGCCGCGAAGCCCTGTCGCGGATGAAGGCGTCGCGGATGAAGGAAAAGGAGCTGAGCGCGCTCGATGTCGATCGCAAATTCGGGACAGTTGGCGCGGTCGCACTCGATCTGGAGGGTAATCTTGCTGCTGGCACATCGACGGGCGGCATGACGGGCAAGCGCTGGGGCAGGATCGGCGACAGCCCGATAATTGGCTCGGGTACTTATGCCGACAATCGCAGCTGCGCGGTCTCCGCGACCGGCTGGGGTGAATATTTCATCCGGGTTGGTGTCGCGCAAGAGATTTGCACGCGGCTGCGCTACCGTTTCCGGATGGATATTGATGCCGCGCAGGCTGAAGTTCCCAAGCGGCCAGACGGCTTTCCGACCTATATCATTCATGCCTATGAGATGCCGGTCAGCGCCGAAGCCGCGCAGGAAGAGGCCGACGCAGTCATGAGCGAGGTCAAAGAGCTAGGCGGCGATGGAGGGATCATCCTTGTCACTCCGGAAGGCCATGCGCTCTACAGCTTCAACACCAGCGGGATGTATCGTGGCCGGGCCAATAGCGATGGCATCAACGAGGTGGCGATCTTCAAAGGCGAGTGAGTTGGCGGGGCTTTCGGTTGGCCTGTTGATACGATGAGATCGTCGCAAAATCGCCTAGGACTTTTCCGATTTCGGCCAGGACTGCTTCCGAGGCCGGATCCATCCCGTTGTGCGTTTCTCTTGCACGGAAATAAGCCGCAAAGGTTAGCGGAGCGCGGCCTGGCGGCTGCACGAAGCCGATATCGACATAAAGGCTGCCCATGCCTGGCCAGATCGAGGTGCCGGTCTTGTCCCCTGCTATCCAGCCGCCGGGTAGTCCGGCCCGCACCCGTTTTGCCCCGGTCAGTGTGTCGATCATCCACTGGCGGAGCGTGGTCTGAGCGGGCTCTGGCAGCGTATCTCCAAAGGTGAGCTTGGCGACCGTGCGTGCCATTGCCGCGGGGCTGGTCGTATCGCGCAGTTCGCCCGGCGGCACGTTGTTGAGCGCGGGCTCGATCCGGTCCAGGCGGCTGGTCGCATCGCCAAGGTCGCGCCAGAATTGAGTCAGCGCCTCGGGCCCATCCAGCTCCCGCAGCAGGATATTGGCCGCAGCATTGTCGGAGTATTTCTGCGTGAATTCGGCCAATTCGCGCAGCGTGGCCCCTTCGTTCAAGCGCCGCGTGGTGAAGGGCGACACGAACATCAGGTCCGCTTCGCCCCATTGCACCAAGCGGTCGGCATCCAGTGTTCCAGCGGCATCTCGCGCCAGCACCATGGCTGCAAGCGAAAGCTTGAATGAGGAGCAATGGCCGAAACGCTCGGTGCGATTGTGCCCGATGCTGAGCCCCGATCCGGTGTCAAAAATCTCTGCGCCAAGGGTCCCGCCACTGGCGGCCTCGATAATGCGCATCCTCGCGGCCAAGCGGCCGGTGGGGCTTTGATCGAAAGGAACACAGCCTGCGGCGCCGCTTGCAAGCAGGCCAGCCAGGACAGATCGGCGTGTGGGCGGCCCAGCAGGTTTCATGAGAACTTGTTCTGCTTGCGCTTGCCAAACCGCATGTCGCCCTCCAGCCTTGCGCGCAATTGGGCATAGAAAGCCTCGAGGAAGGCGCGCTCGTCACCGGCACCCGGATCCCACCCAATCTTGCGGCAGATAGTGGCATGCACCGCTGAAATTGCCTCCTCGCGGTCATCGCGAAGCACGCGTTCAAGCGTCTGCAATTCGTGCTCGCCATAAATCGACAATTCTTCTTCGCCGAAATCGTAGCGCGCGCCGGTCAACCCGCTTTCGCCGCTCGCTGCCCCTTGGGTCGAAAGCGCCTCTCCCAGCTTGCTGCGCGGTGCCTCCACCACCCATGTCCCGGCAATCACATCGCCTGCGCGCAGGGCGTCCTTGTTGAAGAACGGGAAGGCCATAAAGATGATGAACCATGCGAGGCCCGCATACCCGGCATTGCCCATATCGCCGCTAGGCGCGACCATGATGAACACAAGCGGCATGAATAGCTCGATATCGCGGATGAGATTGCGGGCAAGCACCGCCTCGGCAGTGAGCCGCCCGCCGTCCCTTGCTGCCACGCGAATGCCGGTTGCGCGTTTGCCCAGGGTTGCGCCGCGTGGGCCAAGCTCAAAGCTCAGGAAATAGCCGTAGCGCGCCAGGAAAAGGACCAAGGTGAAAACAATGATGAGGAATTCGCCAGCACCCGATGCACTTTCATTCAAAGTGCCGGATATCTGGTCAAACAATCCTCCGGCGATCCAACCCATCAACACGACGAAAATGATTAGCCCTACGTAAAGCAGTATGAAGTCGAGGACCAAGGCCCCCACCCGAGCGCCGCGCGACGCGACCATGATGGGCACCGAAATCCCTTCCGGTGTGACCAGAGTGCGCTCGCGCTTATTAACGTGTTCGTAGGTGGCGGAGGCAGCGTTCATCCGCTGTCCTCCAGATCTTTCGGCTGGTAAGCGAAGAAATAGGCCAGCCACAGGGCGAGCATTGTGCCGCCGATCAGGAACCGGTTCTCAGCTCCGTCGACCAGCTGGCGTGGGAAAGCTTCGAGCATTGCAGCCACGACCATCATCAGGACGACGCCTGCCATCACGACCGCGCCGCGCCGCCCACTGTCAGCCGCGGCGGCGAGGACCGAGCGCTCTCCCGGAAATGCCATAGAGCGACCAATATGCAAGCCAGCCGCGCCCGATAGCAGGATCGCGAACAGCTCCGTCGTTCCGTGAACGCTCAGCCATGCCGCGAATTCCATCGTCAGGTCTTGTCCGGCGAACAGCCAGAGCATCGCGCCCAAGACCGCCATATTGTAGACCAGCAGCATCAGGGACGGGATGCCGAATGCAAAACCCAGCGCGAACGCCAGGATCGCGACCCCGGCATTGTTGCTGAACAGGCTGGCGGCAAAGACAGACAGTCCGTTTGAGCTTTCCTCAACCGCGAGCGTTGCAGCCAAATCCTCGCGGCTTGCGCCCGGCACGCGCGCATCGAGGAACTGGACAGGCACAAGGCGGAAATACCATTCGCGCTCCTGCGCGACGAGCAACCAGCCGACCACGGTGCCAGCGACCATCACGGCAAAGGCAATGCAAATTTCCAGCCAGATGCCGCGCACCGCCCGGCTCCATCCCCCAAACAGGAAGGAACGGAGCCATGCCGCGAGGCCTTGGCGCGGACCGTAAACCTGAAACCAGGCGCGCTGGACCAGACTTTCCAGGTAACGCAAGGTGGAGGCGTCGAGCGATGTTTCACGCGCCACCGATAGGCTTGAGGCTGCGGTGCGATACAGCGTTGGCAGGGCCAGCAAATCATCGTCGCTGATACGCCGCAACCCGCCGCGTTCCATCCGCTTCAGAATATCCTCCAACCGCCGCCAATCTCCCTCGCGCTCCAGCCGAAATTTGTCAGAGCGCAAGGCAGCGCTCTCGATGTCTGCCGGCGCTTCAACGTGAGTGCCGCCAAACCAGCTGGAGATAATCGGCGCCTTCATCCGATCGCCTCGCTGTTCTTGATGATGAAATAGCGATCGATCAGCTTGTAGCCGATCTGATCCCAAGGCGCTTCGATCACGTCGACCCCGAGGTGTCGCAACCGTTGCAGCACCAGGTCACGCTGATGCGCCAGTGTATCGGCGGTCACGCTGCGAGCGAGCACCGCCACATCTTTTGGCTCTTCGGCGATGAATTCCTCCAGCTCGCTATCGGCAATCGTCACAAACAGAACCAGATGCTTGTCGACCAACCGACCGATGCTCTCGATCATCAGCTCCGCAGCCGTTGCGTCGGTGAAGTCGGAAAATAGCACGATCAGCGAGCGGCGGCGAAGCCTGGCGGTTAGGGTCGCGAGGGCGAGCGTGAAATTAGGTTCCGTGCTGGTGTAGTCGAGCGACGCAGCTGCGCTCTGCAGGCGGTGGAAAGCGCGCGCATCTGCGACAAATGGCGTCATCACCTGAGGCCTTTGGTCAAAGCCGAACAGCGATACCTTATCGCCGCTCTTCAGCGCGACATAGGATGCGGTGAGCGCGGCGGATACTGCCCGGTCGATACGCGGCAGGCCGTCGACCGGTTCGCACATGGCCTGGCCACAATCGAAAGCGAAAACGATCTGGTTGTTGCGCTCGCTCTCGTTCTCGCGCGCATAGAGCTTGGTGTGGCGAGCGCTCGCTTTCCAGTCGATCCGCCGCCGATCCATGCCCGGCTCGTATTCTGAAAGCGCCTCGAATTGCGTGCCTTCGCCGCGAATACGCCGCGCGATCAGGCCGGTCTGGGCATCGCGCAGGAAGGTTTGAAGCTCTTGGCTCCGCACAGGTGAGAGATCGGGCCAGATGCGCACTTCTTCATCGAGATCACGGCTTTTCTGCCGCGCGCCGAGACCCAGCGGCCCGGTCCAGCGCAGCCAGGCGCGCGAAATCTGGGCGGTTCCGCGTCGTTCCGGCTTGGCATTGTAAGTGCCGCTGAAATAATCGTGCTGTGAATGTCGGAAGAGGGTGAAGTTCGCTCGTCCCCCTTTGCCAAGCCGTGGGTCAAATTCCAATGCGCCTTCGACTTTGGAGATCGAGCCTTCCGCGAAATCGGCCAGCATGGAAAGCGCGGTTGGCTGGCCGACCTCAGTATCCTGGGGCACGCGAATGTCCCAGTCTTTCGATTTGCCCGCCAGCCCGGCATCCAGAACTATTATGACCAACAGCGCGACAACTGCCGCAGGGGCGGTGATCCACAGGCCCGGTGCCACCGCTGCAATGATCAACGCTATCGGTGCAAAACACACCGCGACCCAGGCCGCGCGCTCGGTCGGCACGATTGGAAAATTTGGGAGGTTGAGGCGCGGGAGAGGCATGGAGCTAGCGCGGCGCCTCAGTGCTTTCGACCAATTCAGCCACCAGAGCCTCGACATCGCGCCCTTCGATTTCGGCAGCCGGGCTGAGCGTCAGGCGGTGGCGCAGAACCGGCACAGCCAGCGCTTTTACATCGTCCGGGATCGCATAGGCGCGGCCTTGCAGGGCGGCTCGGGCGCGCGCCGCATTGGCCAGCATGACTGCGGCACGCGGGCTGGCGCCGACCGCCAATTCGGCATGATCGCGTGTAGCGCGCACCAAGCGTACGACGTAGCCGGTAATTTCCTCGGCCACGGTCACATGCTCCAATGCGCCACTGGCGGCGACAAGCTTTGCCGTGTCGGACACTGCACTCACACCCAGTTCCGCCGGGCGTATCGGCCCCTGACGTTGGCCATAGCTCGTGACGATTTTCGCTTCTTCAGCTTCTTCGGGATAGCGCACCAACAGCTTGAACAGGAAGCGGTCGAGCTGCGCCTCTGGCAGCGGGTAGACACCCTGGTTCTCAATCGGGTTCTGCGTTGCCACGACCATAAAGCGGTTGGAGAGTTGGTGCGTCTCACCATCCAGCGTTACGCGCCGCTCCTGCATCGCCTCCAGCAAGGCGGCTTGCGTCTTGGGCGGCGTGCGGTTGATTTCATCCGCCAGCAGAAGCTCGCAGAAAATTGGTCCGCGCGTGAGGGTGAATTCGCTGGTCTGGAAATTGAACAGGTTGGAACCAAGAATATCGCCGGGCAGCAAGTCCGGCGTGAACTGAATCCGACCGTAATCGAGGCCCAGGGCGGTGGCAAAGCTCTGCGCGAGGAACGTCTTCGCCGTCCCCGGAGGCCCTTCGAGCAGGACGTGACCTTCGCTGATCATCGCGACCAGCAATTGGTCGATCATCTCATCCTGGCCAACAATCGCCTTGGCAACTTCGGCGCGGATCGCGTCGGCCAATTCGCGTAGTTCTTCGAGGCTCATGCTCATTTCTCGAGTTTCCCTTCAAGCTCTTTTAGCGCGCGTGCAGCGCGCAGAATTTCTGATGGTTTGCTGGCCTTGCGCAATTGCGCTGCGCGGATTGAAAAAGGCGGCTCTTCCGGCAGGCGAACCTTTATCGCATCGTCGATCGCCTGTGGCTCCGGCTTGCTCAAACCTAGCCTGTTTGCGAGCCTTCGCGCGCTGAGCGCAGCATACGGCTCTGCCAGCAGTTTCAGTCTCCGCGCCCGCAGGATTAGCCCAGCGCCATTGGCAACCAGACGTTTTTTGCCAAAGGCGATCTCTGGAGTGCTCGCAATGGGCGGGCCAAAGCGTTTGAATGCGCGCCAACCGACGATGAAGATCGCCAAAATCAGGCACAGTGTTGCAGCGAGAAATGGCGGGCGAAAGGCAAGCGTCAGCAGATTGGTCGCGCCGCCAAAGCCATTCAGCGTCAGGTCGAACACGATTGGATAATCATAGCCATATTGCGCATCTTCGATGAGCGCCAAAGCCAGGGCCGCGCGACTGCCATCCGACAGGCCGTAATTGTTGACCAGGTCCGGCTCGACAACGAAAATCACACTCTCGGTGTCTTCGCTGTTTCCGAACTCATCCTTGACGAAGAATGACAATGCTAGGGCATTGCCGCTGCCATCAATCACGAGCGGGTTGCCATTACCATTGTCGGTCGCGGTGACGCTCGATTCATCGGGGAGGGTGCCTTTGAAATCGTAACCGGCCCAATTGGCAGGGCGCTCGCGATTGGTCTTTATGTCCGTCTCAAGCGCATAGTGATCTGGCAGCGTTTCAGACCAATCAAACGGAATGGGGCCGCCTAACTGCACCCATCCATCCTTCACATCATCTGCGATCTCATCGGGCAGATTTTGCGGGAAACCGAGGGCTGACCATTTCGGCAGGATGACGATGGTTGGCCCGGCATAGGCCCGCCTTTGGAGGATGTTCTCCAGTTCCTCCGCATCGAAATAGGGTGGCGGAGTGAGTATCAGCAGCGAGCCCGTGTCGAGCTGCGATGGAGAGCGGGACG
>JBCBDF010000073.1:0-9203 GCA_038529875.1 Pseudomonadota bacterium
AAGCATCAAGCCCAAATCAACCCTTGCCAACGGAGAGCCGTCCACACATGGGTCGTAAGCATTCATTTGCGGATTTTGGAATGTACGTCAGCTTAGGTCCGCACAGATTCCAAAGCGGACTTTCCGCTTTCACCCCCAATTCTCGACATAATCAACTAACGCAAACCGCGTCCGCTTTTCGCAAATAGGGTACGCGCATTTTATGACCGAAACTGGGGTCGTTAGCCGCCTCCCGATAGAGGGCAACCGGCGCGCGCGCCTAGATAATCCCGCGCTCTTCGAGGTCGGATCGGGTCGCGCTGTCCATACCCAGCAGCTCGCCATAGATTTCCTCATTGTGCTGGCCGAGATCCGGCCCGACCCAATCGATATGCCCCGGAGTCTCCGACAATTTGGGTGCAACATTCTGCATCTTGAAGTTCTGATGGCGCGGGTGCGGCAGCTCCAAAATGGCTTCGCGCGCGGCAAAATGCGGGTCCTCCAGCATCTCTGGCGCGCGATAGATATTGCCCGCCGGAACGCCATGTTCCTCACACAGATCAAGCACTTCCTTGCTGGTGCATTTCTGGGTCCACTCGCTGATCAGGTCGTCCAATTCGCCTTGCCGTTCTCCGCGCGCCATGTGCGAATTGTAGCGCGGATCATCGCCCAGTTCAGCCATGCCCATCATCGTCGCCATCCGCTTCCACACGCTGTCCTGATTGCCCGCAACCAGCACACTGCCATCCTTGGTCGGATAGACATTGGACGGCGCAACCTTGGGCAGGATCGACCCGGTTCGCTCACGAATGTGATTGGCGACAGTGTATTCGGGCACAGTCGATTCCATCATCGCCAGCACAGACTCGTAAATGGCCGAATCGACCACTTGACCCTTGCCGGTCTTATGCCGATGTTCGAGCGCCATCAGCGCGCCGAGGCAGGCGTAGGTCGCCGCCAGCGAGTCCCCGATTGAGAGGCCCGCACGGCTTGGCGGACGGTCGGGTTCACCCGCGATATAGCGCATCCCGCCCATCGCCTCGCCAATCCCGCCATAGCCTGCGCGCGAGGAATACGGACCCGTCTGGCCATAGCCTGAAACGCGGATCATGATCAGCGCCTCGTTGATCGCGGAAAGCTGATCCCAGCCCAGGTTCCAGCGCTCCAGAGTTCCGGGACGGAAATTCTCGAGCAGGAAATCGGCCTTCTCCGCCAACTGCCGAACAATCGCCTGCCCTTCTTTTTCGCGCAGATTCAGCGTGATCGACTTCTTATTGCGCGCCACGACCGAGAACCACAGCGGTATGCCCTGCCCCCAATTGCGCATCGCATCGCCGACCTTGGGCGGCTCGACCTTGATCACCTCGGCGCCGTGATCCGCCATCAATTGGCCGCAAAACGGACCGGCGATCAGCTGACCCATTTCGATCAGCCTCAGCCCGGCAAGTGCCCCGTGTGCCATGATGCAAATCCTCTCCGGTTTGGCCCTGTAGCCCGCCTGGGCTCAAGGCACTGAGTCGCTGAGGCAGAGTGCATGCCAGCCGCGCTTTTCAGCGCTGGCACTCCGCCGAAAAAGTTCGCGGCCTATAAAACGACAATTTGCTTTTGTATACAATTTGCGTATTGACCGCCCTCATCATTCACCGCGTGAGATGTTTTTGCGATGGCCCAGAACAGCATCGAACTTGTCGAAGTCGGCCCGCGCGACGGGCTGCAAAACGAATCCGAAATCATCTCGACCGCAGACAAGCTCGCGCTGATCAACCGCATGCTCGATTACGGGGCGAAGCGGCTCGAAGTCGCCAGCTTCGTGCATCCAAAGCGGGTGCCGCAAATGGCCGATGCCGAGGCTGTGATCGCCGGGCTGCCGGATAGCGAAGGCGTGACCTATATCGGACTGACGCTCAACAAGCGCGGCGTTATGCGCGGCCTCGCAACGCGCGAGGGCGGCAAAAGAGGGATCGATCAGGCGGGCTGTGTGCTCGTTGCCAGCGACACGTTCGGACAGAAAAACCAGGGCCAGACCATCGCCGAAGGGATTGCCGAAAACCGCGATATGATCCGCTTCGCGAAAGCAGAGGGGATGCGCGCTCAGGTAACCATCTCGGCCGCATTCGGTTGCCCGTTCGAAGGAGAGGTAACGCCCGAAACCGTGCTGGCCATCGCAGAAGAGATGGCGGCGGAAGCGCCTGAGGAAATCGCGCTGGCTGATACGATCGGGGTCGGAGTGCCCGCCCAGGTCGAGGAATTGTTCGGCAAGCTTGGCGAACTGCTCCAAGGCAAAATCCCGATGCGCTGTCATTTTCACGACACGCGCAGCACCGGTATTGCCAATGCCTGGGCGGCTTACCACGCCGGTGTACGGGCTTTCGACGCATCGCTCGGCGGATTGGGCGGCTGCCCATTCGCGCCCAAGGCGACCGGAAACATCGCCACCGAGGACCTAATCTACCTGATGGAGCGTTCGGGTGTTGAGACAGGCATCGACTTGGATGCCGTCATAGAAACAAATCGCGGGTTCGCCGGAGTGCTGGGCCGCGAACTGCCATCACGGGTCGCCCGCGCGGCCTGAAAACGCGTTCGAGAAATTCGGGCGCATTTAGAGAATTTCGGCCCTCGGGGCTGAGCCAAGGAGCTGGGAGAGCATATGACTTACAGGCTGGGCGTCGATGTAGGGGGCACGTTTACCGACCTGCTATTGTTCGACGAGGAAACGGGCAATTTCTGGCGGCACAAGACACCATCCACCCCGCATGACAGCTCTGAGGGCATCCTCAACGGGGTGAAGTCAATCACTGAGGACGCGGGCGTTTTGGCGGATGACATCGCCTATTTCCTGCACGGTACGACGGTTGCGACCAACGCCGTTCTCGAGGGCAAAGGCGCAAAGGTCGGGCTGGTCACAACGCAGGGCTATCGCGACATCATGCAGATCGCGCGCAGCTTCGTACCCGGAGGGCTCGCCGCATGGATCGTCTGGCCCAAACCCCAACCGCTCGCCCATCTGGAAGACACGGTCGAAGTGCCGGGGCGGATGGACGCCGATGGCAATGAAGTGACAGCGCTCGATGAAGAGGCCGTGCGCGTGCAATTGCGCAAGCTCAAAGGCAATGGCGTCGAGGCGCTGACCGTCAGCCTGATCAATGCTTATGTAAACGGCGCACATGAAGCGCGGATTGGCGAGATCGCTGCCGAGGAATTGCCTGGCGTGCCGGTTTCCCTAAGCCATGAAGTGCTGCCCGAAATGCAGGAATATGAGCGCACCCTGTCGACCGTCGCCAACGCGGCTGTGCGCCCGGTGGTCGGCAAATATGTCTCCAACCTGCGTGAGCGACTGGAAGATGAGGGGCTGAAAGGGCGGCTCTCCCTGCAGCGCACAGACGGCGGCTTGATGAGCAGCCAGAAGGCCGAAGAGCATCCAGTCAACATCCTGATGTCCGGCCCCGCTGGCGGGGTCACGGGCGCGCTGTGGGTCGGCAAGAATGCGGGCTTCACAAACATTCTTACCCTCGATGTTGGCGGAACCTCGACTGACGTTGCCCTGATCGAAGGGCTGGAGGCGCGCCGCGTGCGCACCACCGAAGTGGGGCACTTGTCGGTCCGTGCCTCGGCGCTCGATGTGAAGACCGTCGGCGCGGGCGGAGGCTCGATCGCCCACGTTCCTGAACTGACCAAGGCTCTGCGCGTCGGTCCGGAAAGCGCCGGCGCGGTCCCCGGCCCGGTCGCCTATGGCAAAGGCGGCGAGTTGCCGACGGTGACCGATGCCAATGTCGTGCTCGGATATTTGCCAGAGGACTTGCTCGGCGGCAGTTTCAAGCTCGACCGCGAAGGCGCGAAAAAGGCCGTGCAGACCGTTGCGGACGCGCTCGGCGTCGGCCTGATGGAGGCCGCGCGCGGGATCATCGATATCGTCAACGAAAACATGTTTGGCGCATTGCGGATGATCAGCGTCCAACAGGGCTATGACCCGCGCGAATTTGCGGTGATGGGGTTTGGCGGCGCAGGGCCGCTCCACGTCAACGCGGTTGCGAAATTGATGGGCAGCTGGCCCGCCGTTTCACCCGTGTCCCCCGGCGTGCTGTGCGCGCTGGGCGATGCGACCACCCGGATGCGGACCGAAACCGCGCGCAGTTTCTCAAGGCTGGCACGCGATACGTCTGTGGCGGACCTTACCTCGGTGCTTGATGAAATGGCCGAGCAGACCCGGGGCGAATTGCTGGCCGATGGCGTGCCAGAGGATCAGATCACCAGCGCGTTCGAAGTTGATATTCGTTATGCGGGCCAAGCCTTCGAAGTGCCGCTGAACATCGACAAGGCGGTGCTCGATGCGGACGGGATCGAGGGTATCCTCAAGCGCTTCGATGACGAACACCGGCGATTGTTCACCTTCAACATGGATACGCCGCATGAAATCGTGAACCTGCGTGCGGTCGCGCTGGGCCAGGCACCCGCTTTGCCTGCCGCTGAATTGCCCAAGGGCGATGGCGATCCGTCCGCCGCCAAGGTCAGCGATCATTCGCTATGGATGGATGGCGAGCAGCGCGACGCGGTGATCTATGATCGCAGCAAATTGCGGCAGGGGGATATCATTCCCGGCCCCGCCATCATCACCGAAATGGATTCGACCACGCTGGTCGAGAACGGCTGCACCGCCAATGTCGATAAGGTCGGCAATATCCTGATCAATCCTGAAACATGAGAACCCTTGCACCCACCCTTTCTCGTCACCCCCGCGCAGGCGGGGGTCCAGGGCGGAGCCACAATTGCAGCAATCTGGATTCCCGCCTTCGCGGGAATGACGAAGGAAGAATTTGAGGAGCTAGCCAATGCCTGCACAAATCATCGAAACCAATTCCACACCCTTCCAGACGATCGAGATCGACCCGGTCACGCTCGACATTATCGAGAACGCCTTGCGCAACGCGCGGATCGAGATGGACGCGACGCTGGTGCGCACCGCCATGTCGCCCGGCATTCGCGAACAGGGCGATGCCTTCCCGCTGATCGCGGACCCGGCGGGCAAGATGATCGTCGGCCAGTTCGGCAGCTTCATCGACGGCTTCCTGAAAGGGTTCGACGGCACGCTGGAGGATGGCGACATGATCTTCCTGTCCGACCCCTATTCCTGCGATGGCGCGGTCAGCCACTCAAACGACTGGCTGGTGCTGTTGCCCGTGTTCAAGGATGGCCGGTTGATCGCCTACACCGCCATGTTCGGCCACCAATCCGACATTGGCGGATCGGTCCCCGGCTCCATGCCCATCGGCGCCAGCTCGATCTTCGAGGAAGGCGTGCGCATCCCGCCGGTGAAGATCTGGAAGAAGGGTGAATACAATGACGACCTGATGAAGCTCGTCATGCACCAGACGCGCAAGCCCGATTGGTGCCAGGCCGATCTCAACGCGCTGATCGCCTCATGCCGCGTGGCATCGAAGCGCGTGGTCGAGATGGCGGAGCGTTTTGGTGACGATGTGTATGTCTCGGCAACGCAAGAGCTTCTCGCGCGCAACCACCGCGCGATGAAGGCGTTGCTGTCGCAGGCCGTGTCGGAGAACAAAGTCAGCTTCGAAGATTACCTGTGCGACGATGGCAAGGGCTTTGGCCCGTACAAGATCAAGTGCACCATGTGGCGCGACGGCGATAAAGTGATCCTCGATTTCGACGGCACCGACCCGCAGAGCGCGGCCTCGATCAATTTCCTGCTCAACGAGAACATGTTCAAGATGTTCTTCGGCATCTACATGATCATGGTCTTCGACCCGCAGATCCTGTTCAACGATGGCTTCTACGACCTGATCGAAGTGCGGATTCCTGAAGGGTCGCTGCTCAAGCCGCAATTCCCCGCCGCCCTGTCTGGCCGCACCCACGCATTGGGCCGGATCTTCGACATTCTCGGCGGCCTGCTCGGTCAGGGTACACCGGAATTCCTGAACGCGGCCGGGTTCAGTTCCAGCCCGCACCTGTTCTATTCCGGGTGGGACAATCGCCCATCGAAAGAGGGCGAATGGTTCCAGCTGTTCCAGATCGGCTTTGGCGGAATTCCCGGTCGTCCGCTGGGCGATGGGCCAGACGGTCACTCGCTATGGCCGGGCTTCACCAATGTGCCGAATGAATTCCTTGAGCGCTATTTCCCGATGCGGATCGAGCGCTATTCGACCGAGCCCGACAGCGGCGGCGCGGGCCTGCATCGCGGCGGCAACGGCATCCATATGACCTATCGCTTCCTCGCCGATGGTGAAATCGCGGTCCATGACGATCGCTGGTTTGTGCCCCCGTGGGGCGTGAATGGCGGCCATCCGGGAATGCGGGCCAAGAAAGTGCTCGAACGCGCCGATGGCACCACCGAAATCGTCGGCAATAAGGTTGAGGATGTGCCGGTGAGGGAAGGCGATTTGCTGCACTACATCACCTGGGGTGGCGGCGGCTGGGGCGACCCGCTGGAACGCGATCCAGCCATGGTGGGCCTCGAAATCCGCCAAGGGCTAGTCACACCAGAAGGGGCGCGGGCTTATGGCGTCGTCGCCAATGGCGATGGCGAGGTTGACGAGGCGGCCACGGCCAGCCTGCGCGATGAAATCCGATCCTCGCGCGGAGAGTTGCAATTGTTCGATTACGGCCCGAGCATCGAAACCCTGCGCGCCAAGTGCGAGGAAGAAACCGGCCTGCCTGCACCGAAACAGCCGGTGTGGAACAAGGCCGTTCGCGAGACAGAGAAAGTGGCAGAGGCAGCGGAATGAGCATCGTCCGGGCCGTCATAGACAAACATGGCGGACCCGACGTCATTGGCTGGGTCGAGCAGGATATGCCCGCGCCCGGCCCCGGCGAAGTCCTGATCGAACACACCGCGATCGGCTTCAACTTCATCGACACCTATCACCGCACCGGCCTCTATCCGATCGAGCTGCCAAGCGGCCTCGGGCTGGAGGCGGCGGGCCGGATCGCGGCGCTGGGTGAGGGCGTGAGCGATTACAGCAAAGGAGACCGCGTCGCCTATATGGGGCCGGGCCTAGGAGCCTATGCAACCCACCGGGTGATGCCCGCATCGGCGCTGTTCAAGCTGCCCGACAATGTCAGCGACCAAGTGGCTGCCGCCGCGATCCTTAAGGCCGCCACGGTCGAAGGGCTGGTCGAACGCTGCGCAGAAGTGAAGGCGGGCGACACCGTGCTGGTCCACGCGGCAGCAGGCGGTGTCGGCCTGATCATGGTGCAATGGCTCAAGGCCATCGGCGTGAGCGTAATCGGCACAGTCTCCTCGGAAGCGAAAGAAGTCTCAGCGCGCGAGGCGGGATGCGACCACGTAATCCGCTATGACCGCGAAGAGATTGCATCGCGCGTGCGCGAAATCACCGGTGGTGCTGGCGTTCCCACAGTATTCGACGGGGTGGGCAAGGACACGTTCGAGGCATCGCTCGACAGCATGGCCCCGCGCGGGTTACTGGTCAGCTTTGGCAATGCCAGCGGGCCAGTCGATGGCGTCAATCTCGGCATTCTGGCGCAAAAAGGATCGCTGTTCGTCACCCGACCCACCCTGTTCCATTACTACGCCACGCCGGAAGAGCGTGACGCGGGAATGGCGCGGGTGTGGGACATGATCGGCAGCGGGAAAGTCTCTATCACGATCGGGCAGACCTATCCCCTGCGTGAGGCCGCGCAGGCGCATCGCGATATCGAGGCGCGGCTGACGTCGGGATCGACGCTGTTGTTGCCATAGCTATTGCCTCCGCCGATTGCGCCAACACTTGATTGCAGATGAAACCGGGTTCAGATCAGGAACCTGGTGCAATCATAGAGACGCGAATCGAACGTTTTGACAAACATCCAGCCGCTTGATCGATCCGAACTGCGCCGCGCCTATCGCGCCGAAGAGAACGCCTGCATTGCAGAGCGGATCGAGCAGGCCGCGCCCGCCGCCCGTGTGCACGATGCGGCAGCAGAGCTTGCGACGCATCTGATCGAGGGCGCGCGTGCCAAGAAGGCGAGCGGGATCGACGCATTCCTCCAGCAATTCGGGCTCGATACCGATGAAGGCATTGCGCTGATGTGCATGGCTGAGGCGCTGCTGCGCGTGCCCGACGCCGAAACCGCCGATGCGCTGATCAAGGACAAGATTGGCGCCATCGACTGGTCTGAGCATCTGGGCGAGAGCTCATCCACCTTCGTCAACGCTGCAACATTTTCTCTGATGCTGACCGGCGAAGTGATCGACCCGCCAGAGGCGCACCAGCGTGGGCTCGGCTCAACGCTCAAGCGTACGGTAAACCGCTTGGGCGAACCGGTGGTGCGCAAGGCCACATTGCAGGCGATGCGCATTCTCGGCGGACAATTCGTCTACGGTCGGACCATCGACGAAGCGCTCGACCGGGCCAAGCCGGAGCGGGCCAAGGGCCTGACCCACAGTTTCGACATGCTGGGCGAAGCAGCGATGACTTTCCCCGATGCGGCGCGCTACCGCGAGGCGTATGAGGGCGCACTGGATCGTCTGGCGAAAGAGGCGAAAGGCGGGATTGGCCCGTCGCCGGGTATCTCGGTGAAGCTTTCCGCGCTGCATCCGAAATACGATTTCCTCCATGCCGATCAGGCGCGAGCTGACATTGTGCCGATTGTGCGAGCGCTCGCTGAAAAAGCGCGCGATGCCGACATCCATTTCACCATTGATGCCGAGGAGGCTGAACGGCTGGAACTCTCGCTCGATATCATTGAGGAGCTGGTAGCCGATGATGCTCTGTTTATCCGCGATGATGGATCGCGCTGGGACGGATTTGGCCTCGCGCTGCAAGCCTATCAGAAACGCGGTGTGCCGCTGTGCGATTGGGGCGCAAAGCTGGCGCGGCGTCATGGGCGCAAGCTGTTCGTGCGGCTCGTCAAAGGGGCCTATTGGGACAGCGAGATCAAGCTGACGCAGGTTGGCGGTTATTGCGACTATCCGGTCTTCACGCGCAAGCTGGCAACCGACGTATCCTACCTCGCCTGCGCCGCGCGCCTGTTCGAACACAGCGACGTGATCCAGCCCGCTTTTGCCACGCATAACGCCTACACGATTGCGGCGGTGAAATCGCTCGCCGCAGGCGACCCGGCCTCAAGTAGCGAAGCGGTAGGCCAGCAAAAACCATTTGAGTTTCAGCGCCTGCACGGCATGGGCGAGGAAGTGTATGACGCGCTTGGCGCGCTCGAAGGCAACAATCGCCAACCGGCGCGTAGATCCGCACCGGCGTGCGATTGTTGCC
>JBCBDF010000074.1:0-9048 GCA_038529875.1 Pseudomonadota bacterium
TGATCGAGCGCACCGTGCCGCACTCGATCATGGTCAATCGCGCCGCGAAACGCTTCTGCAATGAGGCGGCGAAGTATTCCGCGCTCGCGGGCGCGTTCCATGCCTTCGACCCGCAGAGTTACGACTATCCCAACCTGCCCGCATGGCTGATCTTCGATGAGAATTATGTCGAGCGTTATCCGATAGGCCCGCGCCTACCCGGCCAGCCCGTGCCTGAGTGGGTTGTGAGCGCCGAGACGCTGGAGGAATTGGCCGAGGAATTGGGCATCCCCACTGATGGACTCGCGCAAACCGTCGCGCGCTTCAACGCCCATGCCGAGGCAGGTGAAGACCCTGATTTCGACCGTGGAACAAGCGCTTACGATCACTTCTATGGCGACCGCACGCGAGAAGGAAAGGCAGTAACTTTGGCCCCGATTGCACGCGCGCCTTTCTATGCGGTCGAGATTCGCATGGGGCTGCTCGGCACGAATGGCGGCCCGCGCACCGATGGGCAGGCGCGCATACTCGGCCATGATGGCGACGCGATCGCCGGGCTTTACGGTGCGGGCAATGCCATCGCTTGCCCGACCGGCGGGATTTATGCGGGCGCGGGCGGAACGCTCGGTCCGGCGCTCACCTTTGGCTATATCGCCGGCAGGTCAGCGGCGCGCGCGAATTCTTGACTCGTCATCCCCGCGAAGGCGGGGATCCACGGCGGAGCCATGACCGGTACAAGCTGGATTCCCGCTTTCGCGGGAATGACGAAGGAGGCTCAGCTCTTCTTAACCTCAAACTCGATATGCAGCTCTTTCAAACTGCGCAGCAGGAAATGTGGATGATAGGTGAAATCGTTCTTCCCTTCCGCAAACCACATATCCTCGAACCGATCGACCACGGCGGTGAAGCCCCAGGTCAGCTCGCGCCTTGCCAGCGGCGCGCCCAGGCAGTGATGCGTCCCTGATCCAAAGCCCATGTGAGCGCCCGCTTTGGGCCGGTCGAGGTCAAGCTTTTCCGGGCATTCAAATGCGCGCTCATCCCGGTTGGCGGCGGCAAAGCGGATGTTAAGCATCGCGCCGCCCGGCACTTTGACCCCGGCAATCTCGGTGTCTTCAGCGACAAACCGCATCAGCGATTGGACCGGCGATTCCAGCCGCACGACCTCCTCGACGAAAGTCTTCATATATTTGCCGGGATCGGATTTGAGTTGCTGCCACACATCCTTGTTTTCGATCAGCAGCTTCATGCCTGCGGCCAGCGCGTTGGTGGTCGTCTCGCTGCCGCCCACGAAAGTGTCGGCCATCATCTCGGCATGCAGTTCGTTATCGGTTAGCGGGCGGCCCCATTCCTCGATCACGGTGTTGACCAGCACGCTGATCAGGCTGTCATCGGGTTTTTCGCGCAGCCGCTCAAAGATGGGTTGGAAATATTGCTGCGCTTCGATTTCGCGGTCGACCATTTCCATGTGCTGGTCTTCTGGCAGCATCAGCGAGATGCGCTGGAAGAACGCGTCGGTCCAGCGCTTGATCCGCCACATATCCTCGCGCTGCGCCCCCATCTGCTCGCCAATGATGAACAGCGGCAGCGGCACGCAAAATTGCTGCACCCAATTGCAGTGACCATCCTCGATAAAGCCGTCGATCAACTCGTAGGCGAGGCCTTTGACCTGGGGATCGATCTGTTTGATCTTTGAGGGTTTGAACGCCTGGTTGAACATGGCGCGCATCTGCTTGTGGTTCGGATCATCGCGGCCATTCAGTGTCGGCGCTGGGACCCAGCCCTTTTCCTCGAACCGCGCTGCCACCATCTCGCCGCGTTCGATATTGCCCGCGCTGGCGCGAAACGGCGTGTCGGCTGATGAGCTGGGGAAGCGCTGGGGGTCGAGCAGCACTTCGCGCACATCATCATAACGGCTGACGACATACATGTCGGTGCCAGGAATCTGATAGACCGGGGCCTCGTCGCGCAATGTCTTGTAGGCATCATAAGGGCATTTCTGCACCTCGGGATCGAACAGATTGACGCTCAGATTATCGTTCGCACTTCTATTCGCATTGGCGGTACTTGCCACATGACCCTCCCATAATCGCGCCTCAAAATCGCGAGTTGTCGCGGCGGGCAAAGTGCGGCGATGTGGCTACGTACGCAATTGACGGAATTGGGGAGGCCATAGTGGACGCTGCAATCCAGGAACTGATCGACACAAAGCAAATCCAGGATGTGGCGGCGCGCTATTCACGCACGCTCGACTGGCTCGATGATGAGGGGCAGACGAGCTGTTATTGGCCCGATGCGGACATCGATTATGGGTTCTTCAAGGGCAAGGCGGCGGAGTTTCTGCCGATCGTAATGGAGATCGAGCGCGGATCGGACAGGCGCTGGCACATGCTGTCAGGCCTGATTGTGAAATTCCATTCGCCGACCTCAGCCTGCAGCGAATGCTACGGGCTGTTCGCGGGCGCATCGCGGCAGGAGGACGGCACGCTGGCCGGCAATTTGTACGGCGGGCGCTATCTCGACGAATGGGAGAAAAGGGACGGCGAAAATGGCACTGAATGGCGGGTCTCGAGCCGTCTCTATCTGCTCGATTGGCAAAAAGATCTGACTGACCAGCCTGACTTCACGCCCAATCCGGATTTTCCGCTGCCAACCGCACAAATCGCCGCATCGGGCCACCCGCTTTATCGGCCTATGTAGGCCGTTAGTTGACCGCGCGTTCCTTCCCCTCCCAATAGGGCGCGCGCAATTCACGGCGCAGGATCTTGCCCGATGGGTTGCGCGGCAGGGCCGCAATGAAGTCGATCGATTTGGGGCATTTGTACCCGGCGATATGCTCGCGCGAATGGGCGATCACGTCGGCTTCGGTCAGTTCCTCGCCCTCTTTCACCACGACGCAGGCCTTCACCGCCTCGCCCCACTTTTCATCTGGCACACCGATCACCGCGACATCGGCGACCTTCGGGTGGGCGTAAATAGCGTTCTCGACTTCGGCGGGGTAAACATTCTCCCCGCCTGAAATAATCATGTCCTTTACCCGGTCATGAATGTAGAGATAGCCATCATCGTCAACATAACCGGCATCCCCGGTGCGCAACCAACCGTCTTTATCTATTGTTTCTGCCGTTGCCTCGGGATTATTCCAATAACGGCTCATATTCTTTGAAGAACGGGTGGCAATCTCTCCCACGCTATTGGCAGGAACATATTTGCCATCCTCATCGATTATCTTGATTTCAACCCCGGGAAGCGGCTTACCGACGCTGCGCATCTTGGGCGAGCCTTCGGGTACGTGATCTTCCGGGTCGAGCGCGACGATGGTGCCGCTCGTTTCGGTCATGCCATACATCTGCACAAAGCCGCAGCCCAGCACTTCCATCGCCTGCTTCATCAGCTCCAGCGGGATCGGGGATGCGCCATAGGTTATGTATTTGAGGCGGCTGAAATCGACCTCGCGCACGCCCGGCTGATTGAGCAGGATCTGAATTGCGGCGGGGACCAGAAAGATCTTCGAGATGTTGTAATTCTGGACCAGTTCGAGCGCCTGGGTCGGATCATATTCGGGCAGGACAATCGCATTCGACCCTGCCACCATTGTCCCGATCCCGGTGCCGGTTCCGCTGATATGGAAGCATGGCATTGCGAGCAGGGTCACATCGCCTTCGACCGGCTCCTGCCATTTGCGCATTTGGATATCTTCGCCAACCGTGCCGCTGCTGGAGAGGATTGAGCCATGCGTCATCACCGCGCCCTTGGGCCTGCCGGTCGTGCCTGAGGTGTAGAGTTGCAGCGCATCGTCATCCAGGCCGATTGCAATGCCCGGATCGTCGCTCGAAAACCCCTCTCTCCACGTCCGGTAATCGAGGCCGTCATGGTCGGGCGCATCAATCCCGATCACGGTTTTGACGCGCGGCGTGTCGCCGCTCACTGTGCGCAAAATGTCTGCAAAGCCTTCGCCCACAAACACGATCTCTGCTTGGGCATTGTCGAGGATATAGGCGACCTCTGGCGGGGCGAGCCGCCAGTTCACCGGTGTCATCACCGCGCCCAGCTTCGCCGCGCCCAGCAACGCCTCAAAATAGAGCGGGTGGTTCTTGCCGAGGTACGATACCCGGTCTCCGCGCTTCACTCCAAGCGAGGCGAGCGCGTTTGCGCATTTGTTGCTGCCTTCATCCAGCTCGGCAAAGGTGAGGACCTCATCGCCAAAGGTGAACGCCGCAATGTCGCCATTTGCCCGTGCGTGTTCGCGCACAATATCGCAAAACGAGGCGGGTTGTGTTTCTGTCTCTACCATGGGCGCGACGTTAAGGATGGGCGCGTGCGGAGCCATTGGCACAATTCATAGCGAGCACGGGGCGGTGATCTGGGTTAGGTGTGCGGGATGAGCATGTCCGATATGCCACCTGAGTTTTCACCGGCAGGGTTCTCACCCGGTTTTCTCGACCATGGTGGCCCCTATTTCCTGTGCGAGAGCGGCTATGATCCAAAGATCGTCGGCCTGCGCATTGAGCCGCACCACATCAATTACAAGGATGCCGCGCATGGCGGCGTGCTGTCGACCTTCGCCGATGTCGCGCTGTCCCATGCCGTCTACGATGCCGAGCGCCCGCGGCTAACTCCTTCGACTATCGCGCTGACGGTGAATTACTTACACGGCGCGAAGCTGGGCGACTGGCTGGAAGCGCGGGTGCGGATCGACCGACTGGGCGGGCGGACAGCCTACACTTCGGGTGAGATTTTGAGGGATGGCGAACCGATTGCAACCATGACAGGCGTGTTCGCAATTAAGCGTTGAGTTTCTTGGGTTTCGCGCACGGGGCGCAAAGAAAAAGGGGGACGCAGAGAATCGGATCCGAGACGCAGCCTCACTCCTTCCAGGAGCTTCTGTTCAACGCCTTACGGACAGAGGGAAGCGCCTTCGTCGAAGACAGAATATCTCGGCGTCCCTGCTTTCTCCGTGTCTCTGCGTGAAACGATTTTCAGCGCATTGGGTGAGATTTAGCCAAGCCACCTCTTTACCACCGGCGTCGAGGGATCACGTTCATCGTGATAGCCGCATGACCCCTCGGGCATTTCGGACAGGTCCACGCCTTCCACTTCGCGGAATTCGCGCCAATCATACAGGCCGATGCGCTTGGCGATGCGCCACCCGCCCTTTCGCAATTCGAACCGATCGACATAGCGCCCGGCAATCACGGCGGAGTAGATCTTGCCCTTGTCCGGAAACACATCGGCGATGGAATAGCCCGCCGGGATCGTGTGCATTGCGGTCATATAGGTTTCGGTGTGGCAAACATCGCCTTCAAACCCGAATTGCACCTGGCCGAGCTGGTGCTGGGTGGCGAGGCAGGGGTCGATAATTGCGCGCGCCTGATCGACGAAGCCGCGCCAATCGCCCACCAGTTCGCCGAACTGGAACTGCGCGTCGTCGTGAAACAGATGCTCCATCATGCCCCAGCGCCGCCGATCGATTGCATGGGCATAGGCGGTGATGATGTCGCGAATTGCCTCGCGATCGTCCAGCCGCATGCTCATAATTCAAGCTCCACAATCACTTTGCCGATATTGCCGCCGGTGAAGAGCTTCTGATAGGCAGACAGCGTGTTCTCAAGGCCCTGCGTCACATCATAGGGCATCTGCAATTCTCCCGAATCGTGCCATTTGCGCAGCCGCGCGGTTAACCTCTCGCCCTGGTCCATGAAATCGGGCGAGAAGAACCCCTCGATCCGCAATCGCCGCATCAGGATCTGGTCGAATTCGCGCGGAGAAGTGCGCGTGCCAGAGCCATAATCGGCCAGCAATCCGCACATCGCGATCCGCCCGTAATGGTTTATTCGGGTGAGCACTTCATCGAGCAGCGGCCCGCCGACATTGTCGAAATAGACGTCGAAACTGGACTCGCCCGGACAGGCCGCATCGAACTGCTCACTCACATCACCGGCTTTGTAGTCAATCGCGCCATCAATCCCGATCTCTTCGGTCAGGTAGCGGCACTTCTCGTGTCCGCCAGCAATGCCCCATGCCTCACAACCCAGCAGCTTGGCGATTTGCACCGCGAGTATCCCGGTGGCCCCTGCGGCAGCCGACACCAGCACCCGCTCGCCCGGTTTGGCCGCGCCGGTTTCCTCAATGCCCCACAAAGCCGTCCAGCCATTCATGCCCAGCGGCCCGAACCACGCGCGCTTGTCCGCCACGCTGGGGTCTAGCTTCACCGCGCCCGCCATCACCGGATCGACCTGGCTCAGCTCGCCCCACACGCCAAAGGCGCGGACCAGATCGCCGGTCGCAAAATCGGGATTGTTGGAGGCGATGATCTCGCCCACCACCAGCCCGGTCATCGGCGCGCCCACCGGTAGCGGCGGCTGGTAGCCATCTTCGCGGTCTGTCAGCCATAGCCGCGTGCCCGCATCCATCGACAGCATCGCATTGCGGATCAGCACATGCCCTTCGGCAAGCTCAGGAAGATTGTCCTCCACCAGCGCCAGCGCGCTCGCGAAATCACTGCCTTCGGGCCTGCGCTCGATACGCCAGAAACGGTTTTTCATGAGCGCCGTTGTTGGTCGCGTTTGCAGCCACCGCAACAGCCGCTTTTGCTAGGGAGCTATCACTTTGGCGCGGTGCGTGTCTGACCCATTCGACCTAATTCCAAGGCAACAGATTGGGAGATCAGGCATGGCACTTATCACGGTAATTGGCGCCTCGGGCAGGCAAGGCATGGCGCAGGTCGGGCAGGCGCTGAAGGCGGGCTATGATGTGCGCGCGATCTCGCGGCAGGACAACCCGTTTGCAGGCTCTAAAATCGATGGGATTGACCGGGTCGAAGTGCGCCCGATGGACCTGTACGACACAGAGACTTTCAAGCCCGCGCTCGAAGGGTCGGATTATGTGTTTTACACGCATCCCTTGCAGGCCCGCGCCGACCGGGCGGTGCTGATTGGCGAGCTGGGCAAGGTCGCAGCAGAGCTGGATGTGAAGCGCGTCGTGTGGAACACCTCCAGCTGGATTCCGGACCGGCCCGGCGATCCGTTTACCTATGGCGAGAACACCAAGGGCATCAATGCGCTGTGGCGCTCCGGCGCGCCGGGTACGGTGTTCGGCTCGGTCCTGTTCATGGACAATCTGCTGACCAATTGGGCGCGGCCATTTATCGTGGGCGAAGATCGTTATGTCTACCCGCATGGGCCGCATCTGGAGGCCAATTGGATCAGCCTCGACGATGTCGCGCAATTCATGCTCGCCAGCCTCGAGCGGCCCGATATGGAAGGCGCGTGGATCAACATTGGCGGGCCGGAGCGGCTCAAGGGTCCGCAAGTGGCGAGCTACCTGTCCGATGCGCTGGGCAAGACCATCGCCTATGATCCGTGCACACCGGCCGAGTTTGGCGATTATCTGGTCGGCGCGGCGGGCGATTCCATGCCGGAGGAAATGCGCGAAGAATTTGCCGCCGGGATTGCGGCGTTTTATGAGTATAACAACACCGCGCCGACCAAGCCGTTCGAGGTCGATATGGACTATGTGATGGAGCGCTTCCCCGAGCTTGATGGCAAGCTTGAGAATTTGGGCGAGTGGACCAAGCGGCAGGATTGGGGGGAAAGCAACGCCCGCCCCGCCTTTGGCTGATCTGCATCGATGTTTTGCTCATACTGGCCTGCAAACGGCACCTACCCGAGCTTCCGGTGCTCACGTACTCATAAGTACGCTGCGCGCCGGTTCTCGGGCTGGCACCATTTTCGGCGCAGTCTGAACAAATCTCGACGCAGATGTTTTCTGGTATGATTTAGATTTCCGCACTGATTCGAGACCGCAGGTCTCGCAAGGCCGACGGGCCGCCCGAGCTTATGCGAGGAAAGCCAAAGGCAGACGGATGTCTGCCGCCCGGCGCTTGAGGGCTAAAACAAAAAATCACTCAGCCGCCTCGCGCTGTTGCGGAGCAAACAGCCCGGCCAGTTCCGCATCATCGGCCTTGATCAGCTTCTCGACCCATTGGTGAAAGACTTGCCCGCCGCGCTCGTTACGACCGAACAGCACCTCGTCCATTAGTCCCGATTGCAGCGCCTCGTGCTGGCGCTTGCCGGTGGCGTAATCCTCATCGCGGACCACCACTTCGAGGAAGTCGAACTGCTCATGCGCTGACTTCACGTCTTCCTCGGTCTCGGGCTGGTTCTCCATCACATAAAATTGCGTAGTGTAGCTCTCGCCCACCGTCTCGCCGGGGAACAGCTGACTGATCATCGCACCGCGCTGCCCGCCGCCGTAAAAGCTCGCGATCGAGATGTGCGGGAAGATCGTCCACACGCCTTGAAGCAGAGCATCATCGGGCAGCTCGTCATCGCTCATCTGCGTCAGGTCGAGCTGTTCGTCGCTGCCGGTTTTCTGCGCGAATTTCGATGGGCTGGAGAGGCGCTGATGCGGGCCCCAGAAGAAGTAATTGGCGCGGTTGAAGAAGTCGGCGCCGAACGTGTCCTTGTGCAACACCGGCAGGTGGTAGAAATCGAGATAGCCGTCATAAGCGGTCTTCCAGTTCGGGCCGCTCAATGTGCGCTGCGCAAACAGGGTCCAGTCCTGGAAGCCGAACGCATCAAGCAGCTTTTCATAACCCCCCAGATAATCCGGGATCGACAGCTCGGATTTCGGATCGAGCGTCGCCCAGATTAGCCCGGCGCTCTCATAGACCTGAAAGCGTTTGAGGCAGTGTGCGGACTTGTCGATCGCGCCAAAGTCCTTCGGCGATGCGACGCCGATCAGATCGCCGTCCTGCTTGAACGTCCAGCCGTGATAGCCGCAGGTGAAACGCGCTGCATTGCCGGTTCCGCTCACGATCGGGTTGCCGCGGTGGGTGCACATATTAAGAAACGCGATAACCTCGCCATCTTTCTGGCGTGAGAGGAACAGCGGCACGCCGCAAATGTCCATCGCCTTGAAATCGCCCGGCTCTGGGATCTCGCAAGACGGCGCCACCATCAGCGGCAGACGGCGGAAGATCTTGCGCTTCTCCAGCTCGAACAGGTCGGGATCGGTGTAGGCGGAGGCGGGGACGCGCACGACATCGTCGGCCAGCTCCATCGTGTCGGC
>JBCBDF010000075.1:0-5207 GCA_038529875.1 Pseudomonadota bacterium
GGATGTCGAGCTGCTGGCGATGGCCGATCAGCTTTTGAAGGAGCTGGGCATTGAGGGCGTCACGTTGCACCTCAACACCTTGGGTGATGGGACCAGCCGAGAGGCCTGGCGTGGCGCGCTGATCGAGTATTTCAGCGCAGTGAAGGGCGATCTATCCGAGGACTCCCAGGAGCGGCTCGAGAAAAATCCGCTGCGCATCCTCGATAGCAAGGATAGCCGCGACAAGCCGTTCCTGGCTGATGCACCGAAGATCGATGATTATCTGTCCGAGGAGGCGCGAACATTTTTCCAGTCTGTAACCGATGGATTGGATGCTGCTGGCGTCAAATGGGTTCGCGCAGAAAGCCTGGTGCGCGGGCTCGACTATTATCGTCACACCGCGTTTGAGTTCATTCCTGAAGAAGGTTCGGCAGCGGCTGACGCCTTGGGTGCGCAAAGTACTGTGCTCGGCGGCGGACGCTATGATGGCCTGATGGAAAGCCTCGGCGGTCCGGCAACGCCTGCTGTCGGCTGGGCGGCTGGGATCGAGCGGTTGGCGATGTTGGTTGGGGAGAAGGGTGAGGCTGCGCCTTTCTTGGCTGTGATACCAGATGAAAAAGAAGATACGGAGTTAGCCAATCAGATCGCTGCCCTTCTGCGTCAGGAAGGGATCGGCACAGAGGTGGCTTACTCTGGCAAAATCAAGAAACGGTTTGAACAGGCTGCAAAGAGCCGAGCAAAAGCTAGACTCGTCATTCGACGTCAAAAGAGCGACACAGGGCTGCCAGATCGCGTTGGACACCATATCGTTGTCAATCAACCCGACTCAGTTCGACAAGCAGATGAACGCATCAAAGAAGTAATCTTGACGATATTGGAGCAAGTATTCGACGTTGTTCGCCATGATCGGCCTGAGGCGGGATATTGGGTGGATGCGGTCCTTCAGGAGCGCACTTAGATGCAAATCCCCGCCGAGCGCCTTGATCAGATCGCGCATCGTTTTGCTGAGCTGGAAGCCCGTATGGCTTCCGGCACGCTGGAAGGTGACGAGTTCGTGCGCGCCAGCCGCGACTATGCCGAGCTGGAGCCGGTCGCCAAGCTTTCGACAGAAGTGAAGGCAATGCGCGAGGAAATCTCAGGATTGGAGGAGATGCTTGCCGACCCTGAAATGAAGGCGATGGCAGAGGAGGAATTGGGCGAGTTGCGCGAGCGCCTGCCCTCCACAGAGCGAAAGCTGGCTATCGCTCTACTCCCGCGCGATTCCGCCGACAGCAAACCTGCCATGCTCGAAATCCGCGCCGGGACGGGCGGGGATGAGGCCGCTCTGTTCGCTGGCGATCTGTACCGCATGTACGAGAAGTTCGCGTCCGATCAGGGCTGGAGGGTCGAGCCGGTCAGCATGAACGCATCGGAAGTTGGCGGCTTTAAGGAAATCGTCGCCAACATCACCGGGACCGGCGTCTTCGCGAAGCTCAAGTTTGAAAGCGGGGTGCACCGCGTGCAGCGGGTACCCGTGACCGAGAGCGGTGGTCGCATCCACACCTCTGCAGCGACGGTGGCGGTGTTGCCGGAACCCGATGAGGTCGATGTGCAGATCGATACCAATGACCTCAAGATCGATACCTATCGCGCGAGCGGGGCGGGCGGGCAGCACGTGAATACTACTGACAGTGCTGTACGGATTACGCACTTGCCCAGTGGATTGGTCGTTATGCAGCAGGACGAACGCAGCCAGATCAAGAACCGTGCGAAAGCGATGCAGGTGCTGCGCGCGCGGCTTTATGAAAAGATGCGCGATGAGGCTCAGGGAGCCGAAGCCGAGGCACGCAAGGCGATGGTGGGCTCCGGCGATCGCTCCGAGCGCATCCGCACTTACAATTTCCCGCAAGGTCGCGTAACCGATCACCGAATTGGCCTGACATTGCATAAGCTCGAAGATGTGCTTGCCGGGCCGGGGCTGAACGAATTGGTCGATGCCCTTATTGCGGAGGATGAGGGCAAGCGTCTGGCGGCGCTGTCGGAATGACGGTCGCCGAGGCGCTGAGGGTCGCGACCGAGCGACTTTCCACTAGTAGTGACACGGCGCGGCTCGATGCAGAATTGCTGATGGCGCATGCGCTGGGTACGTCGCGTTCTGAGATGCTGCTGCGGCATATGGCTGACCGGGCACCCGCAGGTTTTCATGTGCTGATCGAGCGCCGAGCCAATCGGGAGCCGGTTGCCTATATCATTGGCATTCAGGAGTTTTACGGGCGAGAATTTGCTGTCAATCGAGACGTGCTGATTCCCCGCGACGATAGCGAAACAGTGATTGAGGCAGCGCTTTCAGCAAATCCCGGTGCTGCAAGGGTGCTCGATCTTGGCACTGGAAGTGGCGCCTTGCTGCTGACTATCCTGGCCGAAACGGATGCACACGGAGTAGGCATAGACCAATCTGAGGGCGCGCTGGCGGTCGCAAGGGCGAATGCTGAGCGTCTTGGGCTTTCTGACCGCGTGGAATTAAGGGTCGCCGACTGGAACGATGCGGGCTGGTCAAATGAGCTTGGCCAATTTGATTTGATCGTTGCCAACCCGCCCTATGTCGAAAATGGTGCCGATCTTGATCCAGATGTGCGGAATTTCGAACCAGGGAGTGCGCTGTTCGCTGGTCCGGAAGGTCTTGACGACTACCGAGTTTTGATACCACAGCTCCGGCGCTTAATGCTCTCAGGCGGTACGGCAGTTATTGAGATCGGCGCTACGCAGGACGAGGCCGTGGCACAAATCGCTGAAAACGCGGAATTTACTGTCAAGATGCACCGTGATCTAGCGGGGCGGCCCCGTGCGTTGGTGCTACACTGACTTATGATTGAGGTTGACTAAAAATCATCAGGGCTTGGCAAATGCGGCCAGTCTCACTATCTCCGAATCAGGTTACCGATCGGCAAGGACTGCAGATCGCTTGGCCCAGCTCCAAATTATCGCTTGGATTTGCCGTGAGGATACATCCCCGGCTTGTGCAGCGCGGGGGGCGCGCCCGGCAATGGCTAGGCGCAGTTGAAGAGGGGTCAATTGGCCGCCAATGAGGATGAAATTCCTTGAACAATAATCGAAGCAACCGTCGCCGCGGACGCGGCAATCGCAATCAGGGCGGCAGCAACCAGCTCAATCGGATCGATAGCAGGGCGCGGGGCAATGCGCCGCAATTGCTCGATAAGTACAAGAAGCTGGCTCAGGACGCCCAACATAATGGCGACCGGGTGCAGGCAGAATACTACCTGCAGTTCGCGGATCACTATCTGCGCGTGATCGCTGACAACAAAGCGCGGCAAGAAGAAGCCCGCGCCAAGCGTCAGGAAGAGCGCGGCGTATCGGGCGATGATGCCGAAGATGGAGACGATGGCGACAACCGCCGTCGCGGTCGTCGGCCTCGTTCGCGTCGCGATGAGAAATCCGCTGATCAGCAAGTGGAAGGCGGGCGTGGCGACGAGGGTGAAAGCGTCGAAGCGCAATCTTCCGACGAAACCGAGACTGAACCGAAAAAGCGCGCGCGCAAGCCTAAGGGCGAGGGGCGCGGTGACGGCCGCCCGGCGCGTCGTAAACCACGCGAGGCCCGCAACGGTAAGGCTGGCGACGAGGATCAGGCGGACGAGATCGACGCATCGGTTCTTCCACCGGCCATTGGTGCTGACGAATCGTCGCAAGATGATGGCGGGGACAACCTCGAACAGGTAGGCTAAAGCGCTCGCGTGCTTGGACCAATTGACCGCTAGGTTGCCGTGATGCGCGCCCGTCTCAATTGGGTATTGGACACCGCGCAGGGGCGTCCGTTTATAACAGCGCTGCTGCTTGGTGCGCTTGCTGCATTGGGCTTCCCACCTTTGGGCTGGTGGCCGGTTGCGATACCTGTGCTAGCAGCCTTCGTTGCGTTGCTGCGGCAGGCAGCGAATTGGCGCGCGGCGGCGATATTGGGCTGGCTGTTCGGCTGGGCCCATCTCACTTTTGCCAATAGCTGGATCGCGACCGCATTCACCCATCAGGCAAAGATGCCTGAATTCCTAGGGTGGATCGCGGTGCCGTTGCTATGCATTTATCTGGCGATTTATCCGGCTCTGGCGACTTTGTTGGCACATATTGCAGGCCGAGAGCGAGGGCCTTGGGCGTTTGGCGCTCTGCTGGCGGCGGCCTGGATTGTTGCCGAGTGGCTGCGCAGCTGGGTATTCACCGGTTATCCGTGGCCGCCACTTAGCTTATTGCTGCTTGGTGATTGGGAACGCCCCGGCTTGGCGATACTGCTTCCTTGGCTGGGAACCTATGCGCTTTCTGGTTTGGCGGTCCTGATAGCGACAGCATTCGCTACACTCGCGGAGCACAAGCGCTGGGTGGCTCTAGTTTCGGTGATTGCGGCAACATTTGCGGGAATGATGTTCCCACTTGCGAGCGTAATTGAACGCGAGGACAGCGCTGTGCCTTACGCTTTGGTTCAGCCTCTGATCCCGCAAGATGAAATCAACGACCCGACCAAGTTCGAAGAGCAGTTTTCCCGAATAGCTGAGCTGACATTGCCCGGCCGAGACGAGCAAAGATTGGTTCTGTGGCCAGAAAGTGCGATCCCCGATTATCTCGAAGATGGTTACCCGCAACGCTATTATGACCGGATGACAGCTGCCGCTGACCCGGAGTTTGCAAGGCGGCGGATCGGTTCGATTATCGGCCCTGATGCTGTCCTTCTGACGGGAGTGGTCAATCTGGATTTAGCTGAAAGGAATGGCTTTGTCCGTGCAGTGAGCGCCCGCAATTCGGTAATCGCGATGGACGGAACCGGCTCGATCAATGCGGAATATGCCAAGGCGCACCTCGTGCCTTACGGAGAGTATTTGCCAATGCGCGGCCTGCTTGAGCCGTTGGGGCTTTCGAGATTGGTTGCCGGTTCAATCGACTACCTGCCCGGACCTGGTCCGGGAACGCTCGACCTCAATCAATATGGCAAGGTAGGGATTCAGATTTGCTACGAGATCGTATTCTCGGGTCAGGTGGTCGACCGCGATGACCGTCCCAAATACATTTTCAACCCTTCCAATGATGGCTGGTTTGGGACTTGGGGCCCGCCGCAACACTTGGCGCAGGCGCGCATGAGAGCGCTTGAGGAGGGCCTTCCTGTTTTGCGCTCAACTACCACGGGGATCAGTGCGGTTATCGACGCAGACGGCATTGTGCGACAGACAATAGGAACGGGCGAAGCTGGTAGG
>JBCBDF010000075.1:5217-9038 GCA_038529875.1 Pseudomonadota bacterium
ACCGGCGACGCCTTTTGCCCGGTTTGGCAACGCCCTGCCGCTCGCTTGGGCAGCTTTGTTGGCGCTGCTAGGATTCGCATTGCCTAGAATGGTTGCGCTGCTTCGTTCGCGCGGCTAGAGCAGATGCAGACATAAAGAATTCCTTATATCTCTTCTCAAACTGCAAAGGGGCCCCATGCGCAGCGAGTATCTATTCACATCGGAAAGCGTGTCCGAAGGCCATCCTGACAAGGTCTCAGATCAGATTTCTGACGCAATCGTCGATCTGTTTCTTGCAAAGGATCCGGAGGCTCGCGTTGCTTGTGAAACCCTCACGACCACTCAGCGAGTGGTTCTGGCGGGAGAAATTCGTGCCGAGGGCATATATGAAAACGGTCAATGGGCAGACGGCGCGCTGGATGAGATCGAGCGCACTGTTCGAAAGACTGTCAAAGAGATTGGCTATGCGCAGCCTGGTTTCCATCACGAAACGCTGACCTTTGAAAACCATCTGCATGGCCAGTCGGCTGAAATCGCGATGGGCGTCGATGCTGGTGGCGAGGGTTCGAACAAGGATGAAGGCGCCGGCGACCAAGGCATCATGTTCGGCTTTGCGTGCGATGAGACACCCGACCTGATGCCGGCAACACTGGATTACAGCCATAAGATCCTGCAACGGCTGGCGGCCGACCGGAAGTCGGGAGCAGCGCCATTCCTGGAACCGGACGCCAAGAGCCAGGTGACCTTGCGCTACCGGGACGGAAAGCCGGTCGCTTGCACAGCGGTTGTCGTCTCCACCCAGCACGCACCAGGCTATCACGAAGGCGAGAAAGAAACTGAGCTAAAGGGCTATGTAAAGAAGGCAGTGGGTGAGATCTTACCGGCTGGTTTTCTGACAGGCGATACGGTCTGGCACATCAATCCTACCGGAGCTTTTGAAATTGGCGGGCCGGACGGTGACGCTGGCCTGACCGGACGCAAGATCATCGTCGATACCTACGGTGGCGCCAGCCCGCATGGTGGCGGCGCATTCAGCGGAAAGGATCCGACCAAGGTCGATCGCAGTGCGGCTTATATCACTCGGTATCTGGCCAAGAATATCGTTGCGGCGGGTCTTGCGCGGCGCTGCACGATCCAGCTCGCCTATGCTATAGGCGTGTCGCAGCCGCTCTCGCTCTATGTCGACACACACGGTACCGGAACGGTTTCCGATGACCAGATCGAGCAAGCGATCATGGGCATCGAGAGCCTTGGTGGCTTGACCCCGCGCGGGATACGCACGCATCTGGGCTTGAACAAGCCGATTTATCGCAAGAGCGCCGCCTATGGGCATTTCGGGCGCCAAGCCAAGGGCGATTTCTTCCCGTGGGAGCGCACCGATCTGGTCGATACTCTGAAAGCCGCACTGGGCTGACCATTTTGCTATGGCGCAAAATGTGACTGCGCCGGATCAAAAGACTGATCGAATTGTCGAGCTAGATGCTCTGCGAGGCTTTGCCGTGATCGGCATTGTTTTGATGAACGTCTACGTCTTCGCGCTTCCGGCGCAGGCGTACTACAATCCGATTGCCTGGGGCGGTGAAGGCCCAATGGATCGCCTGCTGTGGGTGTTCGGCTTTGTCTTTATCGAAGACAAGTTCCGCACTTTGTTTGCGATGCTCTTCGGCGTGGGCTGCATGATCTTGCTAGAGAAGACCGGGTCCAGGGCATGGCGGGCGCATTATGCGCGGATGGTCGTTCTGCTCGCTATCGGTGTGATCCACGCGACGCTGTTCGCCAGCAACGATGTGCTCAGGGCCTATGCGCTTGCGGGCCTTGCGCTCCCCTTTCTGGCTCAGCTTAGTGCACGTGCCCTGATCGCAGTCGCTGTTGGTCTTGTCGCTGTCCACATAGGTGGGGGCATTAACCTCTTCGGCAGCACAGTCTTTGACTGGCTTGCGGGCAGAACAAACAGCGATGTGGTATTTGTCGCCGAGCGGAATTTTGGTTCCGATCAGGCGAGCGTGCAGGCTATGCTTGAGCGTGGCCGCGAAGGGTTTGGCGAACGAGTCTTCCGCCGGGTCGCTGAAATACCTTTGCAAATTAAAGTGGTTGCCGGGTCGATACCGCTTAATCTCGCTGCAATGGCGCTGGGGATCGCACTTTGGCGGGATGGAATGCTTGCGGGCGAATGGCGCACTTTCCGGCTACAGCGTTTGGCAGCGATCTGCGCCATGATTGCTCTGCCATGTCTGTTCTGGCTTGCCTGGTGGGTCGGGGACTATGGCTTTCCCGGCGCGTTGGTGGGGCCAACCTCACTGATCCTATCGGCGCCATTCGATCTTGCCTTAGGTGTGGCTTACGCGGCAAGCGCGATGGCTTTGTTTGCCAGCCGAGGACCGGCTACGGAAAGACTGGCCGCAGTGGGCCGACTTTCGCTGACGAATTACTTGATGACAAGCGTGATCCTGGCAGCGATTTTCGCCAGCTGGGGGTTGGGGCTATTTGGGTATGTGAGCCGTTCGGAGGCCTTCGCGCTGAGCTTTGTGCCCATTGCGGCGATGTTGGTGTGGTCGCCGATCTGGGCCGGAAAATTGGGACAGGGGCCATTTGAACGAATATGGCGTGCGGTGGCTCGGCTGCTGTCTTAACCGTCGTCCTCGCCCAGCATCGGAGACGGTCGGTCGAGTGTAAGATCTGCATCTGAGAACTTGAAGGGGCTGCGCACACCTGGTTGCCCATCCAGGTCAACGCGTAGATCGCGCGCTTTTACCTGAGGGTCATCAAACACCTCGTCGAGATTGTTGATTGGCCCAGCGGGCACCCCCGCGTCTGCGCAATGGCGCAGCAACGCATCGCGCGTCCATGGTGAGGTCTCTTCAGCAATCGTCGTGTCGACGAGTGTACGATTGGCAATGCGCGCCTCGTTGGTTGAAAAGCGCGGATCATCCAGCAGGTCTTGTCTCTCGAGCACGCCGAGGAGCTTACGAAAGAGCCCATCATTGGCGGGAGCCAGCACTACCGGACCATCCTTGGTCGGGAACACGCCATAGGCGCTGACTTGTGCATGCGCATTGCCCATGCGCGGTGGATTTCCACCAGTGGTGAAATAGCTGAGAGCCTGGTTCGCAAGCAATGCGACGGAGCAGTCGAGCAGGCTCATATCGATCCACTGGCCTTTGCCGGTGCGCTCGCGCATTAGCAGCGCCGCCTGAATCGCGTTCGCGGCATACAGTCCGCAAGTGAGGTCCGAGATTGATACGCCGTGCTTCATCGGTTCGCCGTCTGGCTCGCCGGTGAGTGACATAAAGCCGCTCATGGCCTGGATCACGAAGTCGTATCCCGGTTCATTGCGGCGCGGTCCGTCCTGGCCAAAACCGCTGATCGAGCAGTAGATCAATCCAGTGCGCCCGCCGCTTATGCTCTCGTAGTCGAGTTGGTGTTTGGCCAGTGAGCCGGGTTTGAAATTCTCGATGACCACATCGGCTTCGCTGCACAGTTTGCTAATCTTTTTCAGGTGGCCATCATCATTGAAGTCCGCAACAATCGAGCGTTTCCCGCGATTGCAGGCGTGATAGTAGGCGGCCTCTCGTTCGAGTTTACCCGCTGCGTTCTCGCGCTTAACCCAGGGCGGCCCCCATTTGCGAGTTCCATCGCCCTCGGGGCTCTCCACTTTGATCACATCTGCGCCAAGGTCAGCCAGGATTTGCCCCGCCCATGGCCCAGCAAGCACGCGCGCGAGCTCTACTACACGAAGGCCTGCCAGTGGTGCATTGGCGTTGCGAGGTTTTTTAAGCCACATCGAGCTGGGCCTCCTAGGCCAGGGCCACTTCATATTTCGCCGCCCAAACGACGGCGAAATA
>JBCBDF010000076.1:0-8999 GCA_038529875.1 Pseudomonadota bacterium
TGAGGCAAGCGAGCTGGGCGACGCCGCACGTATTGGCGGCGGGTCGTTACGCTCCAGCCGCAGCGGTGTGGACCCGTCGGTGGACGACCGCCTGTTTCGGGCCGAGGCGGAACGGGGCGCTGACGTGCTGCTCTCCCGCTTCGATGCGGCCGCCCTGGTGCCCGTCGTTAGCGGTGAGCAGCCGCTCTATGTCCATGTCGAGCGCGCATCCGATATCCGCTCAGCGCTCGCACTCACGCGGGAGTTTCCACGGCTCGACATGGTGCTGGTCGGCGCGAGCGAAGGCTGGTTGGTGGCGAACGAGATCGCTGCTGCTGGCGTTCCGGTGATCGCCGACGGGCTCGACGATTTGCCATCGGGTTTCGACCAGCTCGCGGCAACGCAAAGCAATATCGGTCGCATGGTCAAGGCTGGAGTGAAGGTGGCGATCAACGCTTCTGCGATGGAAGATCCGCGCCGCTTGCCGCAGCACGCCGGAAATCTTGTAGCGCTCACCAAAGTGCTCGGCGCCGATGGCCTCAGCTGGGGGCAAGCATTCGCGGCCATCAGTTCGATCCCGGCCGAGATCAGCGGCTATGGCGGTCGGGCCGGTGTGCTGAAGGCCGGTGCCATGGGCGATGTGGTGATATGGGACGGTGACCCGCTTGAAGTGGGTTCGGTGCCGACCCGGGTTTTCATTGGCGGCGTCGACCAACCGCTCGACAATCACCAGAGCCGCCTGAAAGAGCGTTACCGCGACCTCGACGAGAGCGACCTGCCCAAGGCCTATGATTGGTAGGGACTGGTAGAACTTATCCGGAGGGCCAGCGCATTGGCGCTTCGCCGTCTGCAAACAGGTGCTCCGCGCTCCATTTCGCCATCTCGCCATAGAGCGGGGCCAGCGCCCGTGCGCTGTCGGTGAGCAGATAGCGCGCGCGCTTGCCGCTGGGTGGGTCGCGCGTGATCAGGCCAGCCTCTTGCAGGATTGCGAGGCGCGAGGTCAGCGCCGCGCGGTTGATCCCGAGCCGCTGGATGAACTCCTCGAAGCGCTCGGCTCCCAAAAAGCCTTCGCGCAGGATCAGCAGGATCCAGCGATCGCCCAATAGCCGTGCCGCGCGCCCGATCGGGCATGGCGCGGTTGAGGGGCGATAGGTCTTCATGGCTCGGTCACTTCTCTCGCAGAATATTCCATCGTCTGCATATCAGACTTGCGCACCACCAAGGCAAGCGTCATAACATCTGTTTTACAGACTTTATTGGAGAAACCCCATGAGCCGCAGCCGTTTCGACAGCCCCGAGGCAGCCATCGCTTATATGAAAGCGGTCGCGGTCAAGAAATCCGGCTTCAGCAGCTGGCTCGATGTGGAGCCGATCACGGTCTGGCAGGGCGAAAGCGAGCTGACGCTCACCCTGCGCCCCGAAATGACCCAGCATCATGGCTTTGCCCATGGCGCGATTGTCGGCCTGATGGCGGACAATGCGTGCGCCTGGGCGGGCGCATCGGTGGCGGGCGATGTTGTCACCGGAAACTACACGATCAACTTCCTGCGCCCTGCGATGGGGACAATGCTGCGCGCAAAAGGCCAGGTGATCAAGCCGGGCAAGCGCCAAGTCGTTGTTCGCGCTGATGTTTGGGCTGAAGGCGGCGAGAAGACACTCCACGTCGCGACCGCGCAGGCCACCATCATCCCGACCGGCATTCCGTCACAACCCGTGCCGTGAACCTTACGCATTAACCGCCTCTGTTTGTCGCTTGGCAGAATTCGGTGTTAGGCTCTTGTAGAAGCTGGGCTTGCCCGCGCGCTCCACCCGCCCACCCGGAACCTACCGGGACATCATCCGGGTGAACGGGCGAAGGATGCAGTTTGGCAAGCTAGCGAACAGGAAAGCGCATTATGGACGGGGCACTAACAGAACTGATCGCGGCGAATGTTACCTTCGTTGGCACGCATTTCGCCATGTCGCACCCCTTGCGTGGGCCCATGGTGAAAGCGTTCGGGAAGCTCGGATTTCAGATCGTCTATTCGCTGATCAGCCTCGCAGCATTCGTGTGGATTTACTTTGCTTTCAAGGCAGCACCCGCAGGCGGCCTCTCCGGCTCTGGTGAGATCGGATGGATCGTTGCGACATTGCTGACGATCCCGGCGCTGGTGCTGTTCTCGGGCTCGTATATCGGCAACCCGGCCTTGCCCACACCGGCGGCCGAGCAGCAGGCGCGCGCCGAACCGAAGGGCGTGTTCACCGTCACCCGCCACCCGATGATGTGGGGGTTTGCCATCTGGGCGCTGTCGCACATCGTCCTGCTCTGGAGCTGGCGCACCATGATCGTCGCGTTCGCGATAGGCTTCCTTGCGCTGGTCGGCGCGCATATGCAGGACCGCAAGAAAGAGGTGCTGATGGGCGAGGCCTGGGCCGAATGGGAAAGCAAAACCAGCTATTGGCCGCGTTGGGGCAAGCTGTTTTCGGCCGGCGCGCTGCCATGGACGCTGGGCCTGATCCTGTTTGTGTTCCTCAGCTGGCTGCATATGCCGGTCGGCGGCATTCCAGCGGGGATTTGGCGCTGGTTCTAAGGCGGTTCTAAGGCAGAGCTTCCAACCTCTGCGCGTCCACTTCTACCAAGCCGAGCGCTTCGATCCAGTCCGCCCGCGCCTCACCCGAACTGCGGATGAAGGACAGCGCGTGCCCCTCGCCCTCAAAGGAGTGAAAATCGCCATTGGGCGCAGCCCGCGCCATAGCCAACCCTTGTCCATGCGGGATTAGGTTGTCCGCCGTGCCGTGCTGCACCAGCACCGGAAGGCCTAATTGCTTGATCTTGTCCTTGCTCGCATATTGATCGCGCACCAGCGAGAACGCGGGGAGCCACCACAGGTTCGCCGCTGCCGCATCGGGCAGCGAGGTGAACGGCGAGATCAAGATAAGCGCCGCCGGATCGTAACGCAGCGCCATTTCGACGGCCACCCCGCTGCCGATGGAATTGCCGATCATGACAGTTTGCGCGAGCGGAATGCCCCGCGCCTCCAGCCAGGCAATCGCCGCCTCGCCATCGCGGTAAAGCCCCTCCTCCGATGGCTCGCCCGGATTGCCGCCATAGCCGCGATATTCGACCAGCAGCGCGCCGATCCCGCGATCGACCAGCGCCGCGTTCGAGACCCCCGCCCCGGTCAGCGATCCGCCATTGCCGTGAAAGTAGACCACGGTCGGCATGCCCGCCTCCGCCTGGCTATAAAAGGCCCGCAGCGACAGGCCATCCGACGTATCAAGCTGAACTTCGGAATAGCCGGGGATGAGCGGCACGGTTTGCTGAGGCGCGGGATAGAGCATGCGCGATTGCAGCGCCCACAGCAGGACGATGATCGCCAGATAGGCAATCGCCACGGCGACCAGTGCCCGGATGATCAGCGTCGTGACGATGGCTCTACTCGCCTTTGAACTGAGGAGTACGCTTCTCGATCAGCGCATTGACGCCCTCGGCGTGATCCTCGGTCATATGCATGAGCGCCTGCGTATTCGCCGCCATTTCGAGCGCACTGTCATAGCTGACCTGTTGCCCCTGACGCAGCAGCATCTTGGCATGGCGCAGAGCGTGCGGCGGCATGGCTGCGATCTTCGCCGCCTGCGCTTGGGCGTCGTCCATCAAGGCGTCGTGTGGGACCACGCGGCTGACCAGGCCCCAATCCTGCGCGGTCGCGGCGTCGATCACATCGCCGGTGTAGAACAGTTCGGCTGCGCGGCTTTGCCCGATCACGCGCGGCAAGATCCATGTACCCCCATCGCCGGGAATGATACCAAGCTTTAGGAAGGTGACGCCGAACTTCGCTTTCTCGCTAGCAATACGAATATCGGCCAAGCAGGCGACATCGCAGCCAAGGCCAATCGCTGGGCCATTGACAGCCGCGATGACTGGCACGCGCAGGCCATAGAGCGCGCGCAGCATTAGGTGGATATTGTCGCGGTAGCCGTCAGAGATCGCCGGAGGTGAGCCGCCAAACGTGCCGGTTTTGCTCTGCATCGCCTTGATATCACCGCCCGCGGAGAAGGCACGTCCCGCCCCGGTCAGGATGACGCAGCGCGTTTCCATATCGCGGTTGATCGCATCGCAAGCCGCACGGAATTCATCGCCATCACCGGGCGCACCCAGCGGGTTCATCGTATCTGCGCGGTCAATGGTCAGCGTGGTGACGTGGCCGTCACGCGTGGTTTTGAGGAGGGTCATTCAGATAAAACTTTCCTAATTAACCAAATAGGAACATACTTGTGTTGCGTTTATTTCGAATAACGCTTATCTCACAGAAGTCCACTGAAGGAAAATGCCATGACACTCCCCGCCGACGCTCTGGCATTCAGCGAACGCTTACCCTCGCTCGATGAACGCCAAGCGGCAAATCAATTACGTAAGATCATCTCTGCTCACAGCAATGGGGATGCTCAACTGCGCCTGTTAGAGAACGGTAATACCGTTGAGATCGCATTGACACCAGCAATGTCGACGCTTTTGCTTGAGCTTCTCCGTCATATTGGGAAAGGTGATGCAGTCACACTCGTTCCAATCAGCGAAATGCTCACAACGCAGCAAGCTGCCGATATTTTGAATGTGTCCAGACCGCATCTAATCAAGCTTTTAGAGCAAGAAGATATACCTCATCACATGGTGGGCCGTCATCGTAGGATTAAGGCAGAAGACATTTTCAAGTACAAAAGGTCCAGAGACTGTCAGCGTTCTGACGCACTCGATGATCTGATGGCGTCAGACTCTTTTACGATCTGAACCAACTCGCGTGTTCGCAAATCGCTATACCGCCTTGGTTGATGCCTGCTCACTTGTTGGAGCATTGCGGCGCAATTTCTTGTTGAGTCTAGCGGAGGAAGAATTTTTCCGTCTCCGGTGGTCACCGCAAATCCTAGAGGAGGCGGAGAGAGCGCTAGCTCGCCTTTTCGACGAACGCCGGCTCAATGACTCATCGAAACTAGCGGCGAAACAGATTGCTACAATGTCGAACGCATTCCCTGAAGCAATTGTCGAAGACTGGGACATGCTGCTTTCGCTTGGATCAGGTCTTCCTGATCCAGATGACGCACATGTCCTTGCCGCAGCAGTAAAAGTTCAAGCGCAAACGATTGTCACTGAAAACATTAAAGATTTTCCAAAGTCGGTTCTCAATCCGCTCAACCTTGAACCGCGTACTGCGGATGATTTCATTGCCGACACAATTTCGCTGGATGAAGCTCGCGCTATTCAAGCAATTCGTCGAATGAGAAACCGCCTTAAAAGGCCAGAAAAGTCTCCGGACGCACTCCTTAGGGACTGCGAGGCACATGGCCTTATTGCGACTGCAGACCAGCTTAGACCGTTCGTGGATCTAATCTAAGCCCGCGCCCCAGCCTCTTCCGCGCCATCTGCAACACCAGCTGAATTGTGCTTCAGCGCTTTCAACACGCAATCGACGATTTGCGGTGCGTTCAGCCCGGCCTCGTCATATTGCTTGTCCGGCGAGTCTTGGTCGATGAACGTATCGGGCAAGCGCAATGTCCGCACTTTCAGCGCGGTGCCGCTATCGCCATCGGTGAGGCCGGTATCGCTGGCAAAGGTCAGCACGTGCGCGCCCAGCCCGCCAATTGCGCCTTCCTCTACCGTCACCACAACTTCGTGCGTGCGCATCAGCTTGGCGATCAGATCCTCATCCAGCGGCTTGGCAAAGCGCATGTCAGCAATCGTGGTCGACAGCCCTTTGGCCTCCAGCGTTTCGGCGGCTTTCTTGGCCTCTTCAAGACGCGCACCGAGCGACAGGATCGCAACCTTGCTGCCTTGCTTGACGATGCGGCCCTTGCCGATCTCCAGCTTTTCCAGCACCTCTGGCATCGGCACGCCCGTGCCATTGCCGCGCGGATAGCGGAAGGCAATCGGCCCCTCATCATACTCCGCCGCCGTGTATGTCATATGCGCCAGCTCGGCCTCGTCTGCCGCCGCCATCACCACCATGTTGGGCAGGGTGGCGAGATAGGTAATGTCGAAGCTGCCTGCATGGGTGCAGCCATCCGCACCGACCAGGCCAGCGCGGTCAATTGCAAAGCGCACCGGCAGGTTCTGGATCGCCACATCGTGCACCACCTGATCGTAGGCGCGCTGAAGGAACGTCGAGTAAATCGCCGCGAACGGACGCATGCCCTGCGCGGCAAGGCCAGCAGCAAAGGTCACGCCGTGTTGCTCTGCAATGCCAACGTCGAAGCTGCGCTCCGGGTGGGCGGTCGCAAATCGGTCCACGCCTGTGCCCGATGGCATAGCGGCGGTAATAGCGCAGATGCGGTCATCGGTTTCGGCCAGTTTCGCGAGAGTATCGCCAAACACGTTTTGGTAGGCGGGCGGGCCTGATTTACCCTTCGCTTTCTCGCCCGTGATCACGTCAAACTTGGGCACGCCGTGATATTTGTCGGCGCTTTCCTCGGCGTATTTGTAGCCCTTGCCCTTGGTCGTCACGACATGGATCAGCACCGGGCCTTCGGAGGTGTCGCGGACATTCTCCAGCACCGGGATCAGGTGGTCGAGATTGTGTCCGTCAATCGGGCCGACATAGTAAAAGCCGAGTTCCTCGAAGAGCGTCCCGCCGGTCACCATGCCGCGAGTGTATTCCTCTGCCTTGCCGATCGCCTCGTGCATCCGGCGGCTCATCTTCTTGACCGCTTTCGATGCGAGCGAACGCAGGCCGAGATACTCGCTGGAGGATACCATCCGCGCGAGATAGGCTGACAGCCCGCCAACGGGCGGTGCGATCGACATGTCATTGTCGTTGAGGATCACGACCAGGCGATTGCCCGCTTGGGCGGCGTTGTTCATCGCCTCATACGCCATTCCGGCGCTCATCGCGCCGTCGCCGATCACCGCAATGCCGCGCCCCGGCTCACCCTTCAGCTTGTTGGCAATGGCAAAGCCGAGCGCTGCCGAAATCGAGGTGGAGCTGTGCGCCGCGCCGAACGGATCATATTCGCTTTCCGCGCGCTTGGTAAAGCCCGACAGACCGCCGCCTGCGCGCAAAGTACGAATACGGTCGCGCCGTTCGGTCAGGATCTTGTGCGGATAGCATTGGTGGCCAACATCCCACACCAGCTTATCATCGGGCGTGTTGAACACATAGTGGATCGCCACCGTCAGCTCGACCACGCCCAGACCAGAACCCAGGTGCCCGCCAGACGTGCTGACCGCGTCGATCATTTCAGCGCGCAATTCGTCCGACAGCTGCCTGAGCTGATCGGCCTTAAGCGTTCTGAGTTGATGGGGATTATCGACCGTGTCGAGCAGTGGTGTATCAGGCGTCGTTGTCATGTTTCAGGCTTTACACCGCAAAACCAAAACTGTCGATGAACGATTCGTCGCTCAAAGAGAACGCTTCGCCGTCAACTCGTGCTTTGAGCGCAACCGATTATGCGGCAGTCAGCGCTCAGGTGCAGGCGCGGCACAGCCCGCGAATCTCCAGCACCGGACGGCGGGCCTGAAAGGCGTTATCCGCTGCGATCCGGCGCACCGTGCGGCTGACTTCATCATCATCGACATGCACCGCATCGCCGCATTCGTCGCAGACCAGGAAGATGCAATCATGCGCGCAGCCGGGATGGGTGTTGGCGAGATAGGCGTTGGAGCTTTCGACCCGCATGGCGAGGTTGTTCGTCACGAACAGGTCAAGGATGCGATAGACGCTGTTGGGTGCCACGCGCTTACCGCGAGCAGCAGATAGGTTGTCGGCAATGTCATAGGCGGAGACCGGGCGTTCATGGCTCGCCAATTCCGAGAACACCGCCTCCCGCATACCCGTCCATTGCTCGCCCGCTTCGGTCAGCGCGCCGCGCGCTGCACTGATCAGGCCCTCGCCGGAATGCTCTTGATGCGAATGATGTTTGTGCGCTGTTGCCATGCCCCGCATTATAGGCGCGAATTGCGGGTTTCGCCAGAGGCTGAGAATCCGATGGGGCCTCAAGCGAGGCAACACTCACCCGTCGGCGAGGAACTTGGCCCGGTAATAGGATGGGTACATCGCTTTCAGCGCCCGCACCTTCGGCGCATCCCAGCGCACGATATATCCGTGGCGCGGGTTCTTGCGCATGAAGTCCTGATGATAGTTTTCCGCCGGGTAGAATGTCTTATAATTCTCGATCCGAGCAACAATCGGCCTGCCCCATTTGCCCGAGCCACCCATTTGCTTGAGATAGGCGCGCGCAACGCGGCGCTGTTCGGCATTTTGCGGGACCAGAGCGGTACGGTAATGCGCGCCGATATCGGGCCCCTGGCGGTTTTTCAGGGTCGGGTCGGCGACCACCGAGAAGAAGATCCGCAGCAGCTCGTCATAGCGCACCACGTATGGATCATAGGTGATCCGCACCGCCTCGGCGTGATTGGTCATGCCGCCAATAATTGTATTGTATTTGGCGGTAGAGGCCTTGCCGCCGTGATAGCCGGATACCGCCGACTTCACGCCCTTCACATGGCTGAACACGCCCTCGACACCCCAGAAACAGCCGCCGGCGAAGATCGCGGTCTTCAGGCCGGAGCCTTCCTTGGCGATGGTTTTGGAGACAGGGGCATTGACCGGCTTATCAAGCGCCAATGCGGGGGAAGAACAGCTGGCGAGGGCAAGGCCCGCGCTGGCGGCAATCAGGGATAGTCGCTTCATTACTCGCTTTCGATGATGAACTCGCTTGAAGGCTCCACCGTTTCAAACACGTCCATCTCGGCTGCTTGCGCAGGGGAGGCAATGTCGCCATCCCAGCCACCGGTCGCGCTCAAACCGACAGCCACAGCGCCCACGGCAAAGCCGATGGCAAAATTGCGATAGAGGTCGGATTTGAACAGTTCCATGAGGCAATACTCGTGATGCTTAACTTGTCTTCACCAGCCTATTAAGCGCCAAGCGCTTTCAAAGTGGTGAACGGCGGCTTCAGACTGTGTTTCGTTGGAGCAGTTGGAAAGGTTACATTGATTTTTATTTTGGCTTCAAGCGCCAGCGCTCACATCCGTAGTTTTTGGTTTTGCGCAC
>JBCBDF010000077.1:0-8918 GCA_038529875.1 Pseudomonadota bacterium
TGCGCGGCCACAAAGGTGCCTTCGCTGGTGAATTGCCGGGTGTTGAGCTGGTATCTTACCGCGACTCGGGTCCACTCGGCATTCTCGAACTGGACATAAGGCTCAGGCTCATAACTTGTGACCGGCCCAGTCGAGATGGCATCGCATGCACCCAGCCCGAGCAACGCCGCGAGCGCAATTGCTCCTTTGCGCATCACGCGGGCTCTCCGATTGGCGCGACGGTGGTTTGCGAAGATGAGCTGTCGTGCACAAACAGTGTCGCGATCGCGGCCAAGGCAAAGGAAATCGCCGCAATCACCATCGCGTAGATTGGCGCACCGTCGAAAAAGACCGTCAGCATGAAGCCTAGCAAGGTCGCGGCGATCAGCTGAGGCACGACGATAAAGATGTTAAAGATGCCCATGTAAATGCCCATCTTGTTTGCCGGCACGGAGCCTGCGAGCATCGCGTAAGGCAGCGACACAATCGAAGCCCAGGCAATGCCGACTCCCACCATCGGGAGCCATAGCAAAGCGGGGTCGGTGATCAGCAGCATCGCGAAGAAACCCACCGCGCCAATCGCAAGGTTCAGGCTGTGCAAGCGCTTGCGATCGATCTTGGTCGCGATCCAGATGAAGCCAAGCGCAGCAGCAGCGGCAATGCCATTGCGGACCGAGCCGAGCAGCGCCCACCAATCGGCTGCGTCCTGGTATCCTTGCGTCACCGGATCAGGCGCGCTGAAGTGGAACTCGGCAACCGCCGGAGTGCCGTAAATCCACATTGCGAACATCGCGAACCAGCTGAAGAATTGCACCACCGCCAGCTGGCGCATGGTCTTGGGCATGGCGAACAGATCGTTGACGACTTCCATGAAGCCGTTCTCGTCGCTCCCATTCTTGCGCATCATGCCTGCGATGATCTGGATCACACCGAATGCGGCGATCAGACCGGCCAACACATAAAGCTCTTGCGCGATCTCAATCTCGCCGAGCCATTCCGGTCGAGGGTCCGAGCGACCATAGAAAACGAAGGCTGCAAACGCGGCCCCCACCGCAATCCAAACCAGTCCCCCGCTGAAAAACTGCCCAGCCATGCGCCGCACACTATCGCCTGCGCCTGCCTGTATCCCCAAGGCTTCGTTCCGTGCTGCTTCGTAAGCTGCAAGCTGGGCTGGACTGTATTCCTTGGTGGTGAAGACCGTCCAGCATACTGCCGCGAGCAAGGCGGCACCGCCGATATAGAACGCCCATTGCACCGTCTGGGGTATCTCACCGGCGGGCGCGACATTGCTGAGCCCCATCCAGTTGGTCATTACCCACGGCAACGCCCCGGCGATTACTGCACCAACGCCGATAAAGAAGCTTTGCATGGCATAGCCCTTCGTCCGCTGTCGGTCGGGAAGGTTATCGCCTACGAAAGCGCGGAATGGCTCCATTGTAATGTTGAGCGACGCATCCATGATCCACAGCATGCCCGCCGCGACCCACAAAGTCGGCGAGTTGGGCATGATGAACAACGCAAGGCTGGCCATAATCGCGCCGAGCAGGAAGTACGGCCGTCGTCGCCCGAACCGGCCCCAAGTATGGTCGGACAGGTGACCAATTATCGGCTGCACGATCAGGCCGGTCATGGGCGCAGCAATCCACAGGATCGCCAACTCGTTTACCTCGGCGCCCAGTGTTTGGAAGATCCGGCTGACATTCCCATTCTGCAGATCGAAACCGATCTGAATCCCGAGAAAACCAAAGCTCATGTTCCAGATCTGGGCTGGATTCATTGCCGGCTTACGCCCAGCCGTCGCGGCTGCATTGCTCATAGTCTTGCCTCTCACCCTCGCCCGCCCCGGCCCCGCTTTTGACGATCAGATTCGCCGTGACCTTAGGCACTTAGCGTCATAGAGCAGCGGCGCACTCTGCGCTCTTATTACAGCTCCTGACCCACGCAGTCTGAACGGACTGCAAAAATTTGCAAGAACCTTTCTTCTTTTGCACTTTTTTCTGCCAATATTTTTCCTGACTATTCATTCAATCTGTTTTTTAACAATGACGTAGGTGAGGTCATGGTGTATAATTATGATCGCTACAAAGATTTGCAAAAAATGCGAATTGGTGGCATCCAAGATGCAGGAGGGGCCTGAAAGTGAAACAATACCTTAGCCTGATTCTCGCTGCAATTGGAGCAATGTCGGCACCTGCACTGGCTCATGGCGGCACAGATGCGCCGCAGGAGCGCCCTCCGGAAGATGAAGTGGTCTACTTCGTCCTGCCTGACCGGTTTGAGAATGGCGATGCCAGCAATGATCGCGGCGGTATCAAAGGCGGTCGCCTCGACCACGGATATGACCCCACCCACAAAGGCTTCTATCACGGCGGCGACCTCAAAGGGCTAACCGCACGGCTCGATTATATTCAGGGCATGGGCGTTACCGCGATCTGGTTCGCGCCGATCTTCAAAAACAAGCCGGTTCAGGGCGGTCCCGGTCAGGAGAGCGCAGGCTATCACGGCTATTGGGTCACCGATTTTACCAGCATCGACCCGCATTTCGGCACGAATGATGAGTTCAAGGCCTTCGTCGATGCCGCGCACGCGCGCGGGATGAAAGTCTACATGGACATCATCACCAACCACACCGCCGATGTGATCGGATATGCCGAGGGTGAAGCGACCAATTACGCGTATCGCAGTCTGGCGGACTTCCCCTATTCGACGCGGGGTGGCCCCGCCGGAGAACCTCTCAACCAAGGCTTCCTGGGCGATGATGTGCAGACCGAAGAAAACTTCGCGAAACTGACCGCGCCCGATTTTGCTTACACACCAATGGTGCCTGACGCGGAGCGGGACGTAAAAGCCCCTGCCTGGCTCAACAATCCGATCTATTATCACAATCGCGGCAGTACGACTTTCTCCGGCGAGAGCAGTCGCTATGGCGATTTTGCCGGGCTAGACGACCTCTACACAGAGCACCCCCGCGTGCTCTCGGGGATGATCGAAATCTATCAAAGCTGGATCACCCGCTTCGGTATCGATGGATATCGCATCGACACCGCCAAGCATGTGAACCCAGAATTCTGGCAGGCATTCGTACCCGCCATGCTGGAAGCTGCCGACGCGGAAGGCATCCCCAACTTCCACATTTTTGGCGAGGTCTATTCCGACAGCCCGAATAGCGGCTTTCTCGCTCAATTCACGCGTCGCGATGGCTTCCCGGCAATTCTCGACTTTGCATTTCAAGCGTCTGTTAGAGAGGCCTTAGGCCGGAACGCCCCACCCTCTGTGATCGTCGACATGTTCGATGGCGATGTGAATTACGAAGGCGGTGAGGAGGCTGCGCGGACCATGCCGACCTTCCTTGGCAATCATGATATGGGCCGCTTCTCTACCCTGGTGAAAGCGGACAATCCCGGCATCTCGCCAGAGGAATTGCTCGCACGGGTAAAGCTGGGCCATGCCATGCTGATGAGTTTGCGTGGAGCACCCGTCATATACTCCGGCAGCGAGCAAGGTTTTGTAGGCGATGGCAATGATCAGGCCGCGCGCGAAGACATGTTCGCCAGCCAAACGGACAGCTACAATGACAACGACCTGATCGGCACCGATGCGACCACTGCGGATGAGAACTTCGACACAACCCATCCGCTCTACACGCTGATCGCCGATCTGGCTTCGATACGAGCGGAGCATGCCGCTGTGCGCAGCGGCAAGCAGGTTGTGCGCAGCTATGATGATGAAGCCCCAGGCTTGGTCAGTTTCTCCCGGTTTGACCCAGAAAACGGGGCCGAATACCTGCTTGCCTTCAACACCTCGGCGAAATCCATCAGCACGCATTCTACAATCGAATACACGGCGCGTACGCTCGAAACGTTGAGCGGCAGCTGCGCGGGAACGGTCGCTGCGCCTGGTAGCGTTCCCGTCGAACTTGAGCCATTTGCGTGGTGCATCGCCAAAGTAACCGAGACCGCAGAATGAACGAGATGCGTCCAGTGAATGACGACAATTCCTCTTCTCAAATGGGCGAATGGTGGCGCGGTGCGGTGATCTACCAGATCTATCCGCGCAGTTTCCGCGATACCAATGGCGATGGTATTGGCGACCTGCGCGGTATCGCCGATGGGCTGGACTACATCGCGGCGCTGGGTGTGGATGGCATCTGGATCTCGCCCTTCTTCACCTCACCGATGAAAGACTTTGGCTACGACGTTTCCGACTATTGCGGCATCGACCCCAGCTTTGGCGATTTCGACGATTTCGACCGGATTATCGAGAAGGCGCACCAACTGGGCCTGAAAGTCATCATCGATCAGGTCTATTCGCACACATCGGATGAGCATGACTGGTTCGTCGAGAGTCGCAAGGATCGCGAAAACGACAAGGCTGATTGGTATGTCTGGGCGGACGCAAAACCCGATGGCTCCCCGCCATCCAATTGGCAATCGGTGTTTGGCGGCTCGGCCTGGCAGTGGGATGGCCCGCGCAAGCAATATTATTTGCACAATTTCCTGACCTCGCAGCCGGACCTCAATGTTCACAACGCGCAAGTGCAAGATGCACTGCTGAAGGTGACCAAGTTCTGGCTCGATCGGGGTGTCGATGGCTTCCGCATCGATGCGTTGAACTTTGCCATGCACGATCCGCAATTACGCGACAATCCGCCGTCCAACGCTCCGATGGAGGACGTGACGCGCCCGTTCGATATGCAAATCAAGCAGTTCAACCAGTCCCATGCCGACATACCGCTGTTTATCGAGCGTATTCGCAGCACGATTGACCAATATCCCGACCGCTTCACCGTGGCCGAAGTGGGTGGATCAGACCCGTTGGCGGAAATGAAGGCCTTTACCGCCGACGGCAAACGGCTCGATTCCGCCTACAATTTCGATTTCCTCTACGCGCCGAAGCTGTCTGCACCGGCCGTGCGCCGATCGCTCTCGCAATGGCCGGGAGAACAAGGCGAAGGCTGGCCAAGCTGGGCATTCTCTAACCACGATGCGCCGCGCGCGATCACGCGCTGGGTCTCGGGCAGCACCAGCCACGAGCAGATGGCCCGGCTCGCTATGCTGTTGTTAACGGCATTGCGCGGCAATCCAATCATCTACCAAGGCGAGGAACTGGGCCTGCCGCAGGGCCATGTCGCATTCGAGGATTTGCAGGATCCAGAAGCGATCACCAATTGGCCGCACACGCTTGGCCGGGATGGTGCGCGCACGCCGATGCCATGGTGCAGCAGCGCGCCGCAAGCCGGGTTCTCCAGCGCCAACCGCACCTGGCTGAAACTTGATCAAGCGCACGCAGAACTGGCCATCGACAGCCAACGCGAAGACCCTGCCTCCATGGCGAGCTACACTCGTGACCTGCTCACCCAGCGGCGGGCTTTACCGGCAATCGTGAGCGGCAGACTTGAGCTGCTCGATGCGCCCGACCAAGTGATCGCGTTTGTCCGATCGAGCGAGGAGGGCCGCGTGCTGTGCGCATTCAACCTTTCGGACGATCCGTGCGAATGGTCGCCGCCTGCTGAATTCCAAGCAGCGAAAACCGTTGCTAACCAACGCCAGGTGGGTTCACCTGAACCTGTAAGTGCCACTATGACCCCATGGTCGGGCTATTGGGCTATCACGACCGGGCGATAGGGGCACTCAGGCACACGCAATGACTTATGAGCAGGACGAAAAAGCAAGGAAGTCGGCCCGGCTCGAAGATATTGCCCGTGAGGCGGGCGTGTCGATCTCGACCGTCTCGCGCGCACTCAACGACAATCCGGCGGTCAAACGGCGAACCAAGCAGGCGATCTGGAAAATTGCCCGCGCGCACGATTACGACTTCCGCAGCACAATGCCCAACGCGCCAATCGGCGCAGAGGCGACAATCGCCGTCGTTGTTCCCGCCCCGCAGGCGCGCGAGACCCGGGTGGCTGACCCTTTCTTCCTCGAATTGCTCGCAGGGATTGCCGAGGCGGCGCGCGAACGCAATGCCGACCTGGTGATCAGCCATTTGAGTCCGAGCTCAGCCGAAGATCTCGAATATGCGATGAACACCAGCCGCGCGACGGGGGTGATCTTTATTGGGCAAAGCTCGCTGCACGACGCGTTCAACGACCTGTCGAAGAGCGACACCCGCTTTGTCGTTTGGGGCGCCGAATTTGCCGATGCGCAATATTGCTCGGTCGGCTCCGACAATGTCGCGGGCGGCAGGCGCGCCACTTCGCACCTCATCAGGCTTGGCCGTAAGCGCATCCTGTTCCTGGGCGATACCGAGGCCCCTGAGGCGGAGCAGCGCTATCGCGGCTATCGCCAGGCGCTTGAAAGCGCTGGGATCGACGTCCGCGAAGAACTGCTCATGCCCGCCCATTTCGATGTGCATTCCGGCGAGGCGGTGACCCGCTCTGCCATCGACCAGGGCCTCGAATTCGACGGAGTGTTTGCAGCAAGCGACTTGATCGCGATTGGCGCGATGCGCGCACTCGCCCGAGCAGGACGCAGCGTGCCGGGTGATGTATCCGTGGTCGGATACGATAACATCCCGGCATCGCGCCTGGTCACACCGCGTCTCACCACGATCGACCAAGACGCAAACCTCGCCGGCCGCATGCTGGTATCCAAACTGATCGACACCAAGGGCGCGCGGGCAACGTCTGACCGGCTCGAAACCAGCTTGACGATCAGGGATAGCTGCGGAGGATAGCGGCCCATGGCAGACGCATTCTCCCCTCTTGATAGCATTATCATTGTCGGCGGCGGCAGTGCCGGTTGGATGACCGCCGCGGCGCTTTCAAACACGCTGGGCAAGGCCTGCACAATCACGCTGATCGAATCCGAGGCAATCGGCACGGTCGGGGTTGGCGAGGCGACAATCCCGCCGATCCGCCATTTCAACCAGCGACTTGGGATCGATGAAGCAACCTTCATCAAGGAGACAGGCGGGTCATACAAACTCGGCATCGAATTCGTCGATTGGGCTCGCAAAGGTCACAGCTACTTCCATCCGTTCGGCCAACATGGCGCGGAGTTCGACAGCGTCCCGTTCTACCATTTCTGGATGCAGGAAAGCCTCGCGGGCCGAGTCGATGGCCCGATTGACGACTTCTCGATGGCCTGGGCGATGGCGAAAGCGGGCAAGTTCGCCCACCCCCTGCCCGACCGGCGCCAGATCCAATCGACCTACGACTACGCCTATCATTTCGATGCTGTGCTCTATGCCGGGTTCCTGCGCAAATACGCCGAAGCGCGCGGCGTTCAGCGAGTCGAGGGAAAAGTCGTCGATGCGGTGCTCGATCCCGCGAGCGGGGCAATCCGCGCGGTCCAGCTCGAGAATGGCGAGGCCCTCGAAGCGCAATTCTTTATCGATTGCAGCGGCTTTCGCGGACTGCTTATCGAAGGGGCGCTGGAGGCCGGCTACGAGAATTGGCAGCATTGGTTGCCCTGCGATCGCGCTGTCGCTGCACCTAGCCCGAGACAAGATGCGATAGCGCCCTACACGCGCTCCACCGCAAAGGCCGCTGGCTGGCAATGGCGCATTCCGCTGCAGCATCGCACCGGCAATGGCTATGTCCATTGCAGCGAGTTTGTAAGCGAGGACGAAGCAACCGAAACTCTGGTCAGCTCGCTGGAGGGCGGTGCGCTGGCAGAGCCACGTATGCTGCGCTTTGTCACCGGCCGCCGCCGCAGGTTTTGGGACAAGAATTGCGTCGCAATCGGGCTGTCCGCCGGTTTCATGGAGCCGCTGGAATCGACCAGCCTGCACCTTATCCAATATGGCATCCTGCGACTGCTCGCGCTGTTCCCGGATCAGGAGATGTCGCCGCTGCTCGCGCAGGAATACAACGCGCAGACCGCTGCGGAATATGAACGCATCCGCGATTTTCTCATCCTGCACTACAAGGCGACGTCGCGCGACGATGCCGAGCTGTGGCGGTATTGTGCAGCGATGGATGTGCCAGACAGCCTGCAATACAAGATCGACCATTTTCGCAATTACGGATTGCTGGTCGCCGACGAACGCGAGCTGTTCAAGAACCCCAGCTGGATCGCGGTCTATCTAGGGCAGGACATCGTCCCCCGTCGCGCGCCCGCCATTGCCGCGATGCGGGAAGACCAAGTGCCGGTCGAGCAGCGCATGACGGCGATCTCGCAGGCGATGGGCGATGCGGTGGCCGCCATGCCGAGCCATGCAGGCTTCCTCGCGCAGCACTGCCCTTCGCCGCACACTTGAGGCGAGCCGACCGCTCTTCGCTTAACTGATCCATCCACGAAAAAGGGGCCCGCCATCTCTGGCGAGCCCCCCTTCCATTCTACGACCCTGAGAAAGGTTAGAACTCTTTCTTGATCGTGAAGTTGTAGGTCCGGCCATACAGCTCGTGACGGCTCGGGAAGGTGCCGATCGGGTCGCCCGCTGCGCTGCCCCCCGGGCCAAACAGATCATTTTGCGTCACAAACGGCTCGTTGGTGATGTTGAACACTTCGAACTGCACTCCAAGCCCGTTAAGGAAGCCATCAGCCTCTTCAAAGGTATAGCCGATCTGGCCATCGAGGATTGTTTCGCTCAGCGCATCCGCACCGCTCAGGCTACCGTCGAAGTTCTGCACTTCGGAGAGGAAGCCGCTGCGATGGCGTGCGCTCAGCTTAGCCTGGAAGCCGCTCTTCTCGTAGAAGAGGTCACCCGACCATACCGTTTCCGAATAGCCGGGGATTGGCAGAGGCACGCCGCCTGTATCTTCGACTTCCGCGTCAGCATAGGTGAAGCTGAAGCTGCCGCCAAAGCCATCAAGGCTCTCAGTCAGGTCGACAAAATCGACCCGCAATGTGCCCTCAATGCCGGTGATCGAGCCGTCGCCGAAATTGACCGGGCCACTGAAAGAGCCTGTGGCCAGCTCAGGAGCAGTGGTCAGGATCGACGCGAAACCAGCGTTATTGATCTGCTGTTCCAAGTCGATCGTATCATTGAAGTCG
>JBCBDF010000078.1:0-8808 GCA_038529875.1 Pseudomonadota bacterium
GGGCGGGTTCGGCAAATTGATGAGCGCGTTTGGGCTGGAGCGCTGCGGCAATGCCACGCAAAGCCTCGCCGTGGCCGCTGCGGCGCTGGAGCAGGCGCTGGCCTACACGCAGGAGCGCGAGGCGTTTGGCAAACCTATCGTCGATTTCCAGGCGGTGCAGATGAAGCTGGCCGACATGGCGATGAAGGTCGATGCGGCGCGCCTGCTGATCCACCGCGCGGCGGCCAATGCAAGCGCGCAGGACGATGGCCTGCCGACCGTTTACGAGAGCAGCCTCGCCAAATGCTACGCCAATGAGATTGTGCGCGAAGTGACCGCGCTCGGCATGCAGGTGATGGGCGGCTATGGCTATCATAAGGATTATGGGATGGAGCAGCGCCTGCGCGATGCCTATGCCTGGGGGATCGCGGGCGGTGCGATTGACGTGCAAAAGACCAATATCGCCGCAAGCATGGTCGGGCGGCGGTTTAATCAGCGGTCGTAATCGGGGCCTGATTAGGGGGTTGCCTAGAGCCGCTGTATTGCACATCTAAGCCACATGGACACGCAAGCCTCGACACACCCGGACGAATTGCCGGTAGAAACGCCTCCGGCAAGCCTCGTCAATTCTGACGATACAGAGCTGACCAAGTTGCACCCCAATTATGTCAACGCTCTGCGCGTGCATGCGGTGATCCTTTCGGTGCCGTTCCTGGTGGGTGCGCTGGTGCTGGAAAGCGCCGAGCTGGTCTGGCCTGGCGTGATTGTCGGCACCGTGCTGGTGCTCGCGCTGGCCTTCATCATCCGCGTGCCGATGCGGCGGTTTGCAGCCAGGGGCTACAATATGAGCGTGGACCGGCTGCGTGTGGTGCGCGGCATATTGTGGAATTCGGACACGGTGGTGCCGTTTGGCCGGGTCCAGCATATCGATGTCGATCAGGGGCCGATCGAGCGGTTCTTCGGGCTCGGCACGCTGACATTGCACACTGCGGGCAGTCACAATGCCTCGGTCACTCTGCCCGGGCTTGAGCACAGCCACGCCACCGAAATGCGCGAGGAAATTCGCGCGCATATCAAGCGTGAGAGCCTGTGAGCGAGGTCGATATCGCATCGGTGCCCAGCGTGAAGCGGACGGAGGCCGCGGTTTCGACCGCTGTCAAAACCGCCGCTCCCACCGACCTGCCTGAGCCGCAGCGAACTGCGCCGCTCAGCGTCGTGTTGGGCCTGCTCGGGTCATTACAGAACGCTATTATCCCCGTATTGCTGGTGGCCTTTGGCAATCGCGGCGAAGGCTATGCCATGGCCGCTGCGTTGGGGATCGGCGCGCTGATCGTGATCGCTGGCTCCGCCATCAGCTATCTGCGTTGGCGGCGATTGACCTACACGATTGGCGAGCAGGATATCCGGGTCGAAAGCGGCATCATATCGCGCGCGGCCCGCTCGGTCCCGTTCGAGCGGATCCAGGATGTCAGCCTGGAGCAGAAATTGCTCCCGCGCATTTTCGGGCTGGTCGCGGTCAAGTTCGAGACCGGGGCTGGCGGCGGTGAGGACTTGAGCCTTGCCTATCTGACCGAAGACGAAGGTGAGCGCCTGCGCCAGGTCGTGCGGGAACGGCGGGCACAGGGTGCGGCAACGCAACCTTCTGCCAATGCGGGCGATACCGGCGAAGTGGCCGTAGCCGCAATTCAGGAAGAATCCGCCGAAACACTGTTTGCCATGGATACGAAGCGGATACTCACCTTTGGCGTGTTCAGTTTCTCGCTCGCGGTTGTCGCGGTTATCGGCGGCGTGACCCAACAATTCGATTTCCTGCTGCCGTTCGATCTGTGGGATTTCGATGCGTGGGAAGAACGCCTGGTCGGGCAGAGCGATGCTCTCGCGGCGCTCGGCCCCAGCGCACAGATTGCTGGCGGGGTCATCGCCGCGCTTTCGCTGATTACGCTGGGCTTTGTGACCGGACTTGTCCGCACCGCCTTGCGTGAATGGGATTTCCTGCTTGAGCGCACGGCGCGCGGATTTCGCCGTCGTCGCGGGCTGCTGACCAAGACCGATGTCGTCATGCCGGTGCACCGGGTGCAGGGTATCAAAATCGGCACGCGCTTCATCCGCTACCGCTTTGGCTGGCATGGGCTCAAATTCATCAGCCTCGCGCGAGATGCCGGCGCGGCGAACCACGATGTCGCCCCGTTTGCGCAGCTTGATGAGATTGCCCCGATTGTCGAGCAAGCGGGCTTTCACATGCCGGGCGAGGATGCCGACTGGCACCGCGCGACCAGGAAATACATGGTCGATAACGCGGTGATCGAATCGAGCTTCTTCCTGCTCGTTGCGATTCCGGTGGCGATTTTCGCACCGCCACTCTTTGTGCTGATCCCGCTGGGGCTGGCGGCGATTACTGCCTTCGCCAATGTCTATGCGTGGAAGTTTCATCGCCATGCGCTCGATGACAGCCAGATCATGGCGACGCGCGGGCTTTTTGCTCCCAAGAGCACGATTGCGACCCGGCTGAAACTGCACTCGGTCGAGGTCAGCCAAGGTCCGATTGCGCAAAGGCGCGGCTATGCCAGTCTACACTTTGGCCTCGCAGGCGGAACGTTTTCGATCCCCGGCATTCCGGTTGAGCGGGCTCGCGCAGTGCGCGCCGCCGTTCTGGAGACGATCACCGGCACCGATTTCTCGCAGCTTGAGCACGCTTGAGCCGCGCACTCATAGCTTGCACGATGCACCACGCCGTCTAGAGGCAAAACCATGAGCATCCCCAAGCCTTTCCTCTCAGACAACGCCGCTCCGGTGCACCCGCAGGTGTGGGAGGCGATGCGCGCGGCTGACGAGGCCGACAATCCCTATGATGGCGATGCTTTATCGGCGCAGTTGGATGAGCGGTTCAGCGATCTGTTTGGGCGTGAGTGCGCAGGATTGTGGGTCGCGACCGGCACGGCGGCTAATTGTCTGGCGCTAGCCACAATGTGCCAGCCGCATGGCGGGGTGGTGTGCCATGAAGAGGCGCATATCGAGGTGGATGAGGGCGGCGCACCCGGCTTCTACCTGCACGGCGCAAAGCTGATGCTGGCATCCGGCGAAGGCGCGAAGCTGACGCCAGACGGCATCGCTGCATTGATCGATCCGATCCGCGACGATGTGCATCAGGTGCAAGCGCACGCTATCGCGATTACCCAGGCAAGCGAATATGGCATGACCTATTCGCGCGAAGAGCTGGCGGCGCTCAGCGAGTTCGCAACTGCGCGCAAGCTTGGTCTGCATATGGACGGCGCGCGCTTTGCCAATGCAGCGGCGTTTGTCGGCGGGTCGGCGCAAGAGGCTGCGAGGGCGGCTTCTGGCCCAGTCGACAGCCTCGCATTCGGCTTTATCAAGAATGGCGGCATGGGTGCGGAAGCGGCTGTGTTGTTCGACCCTGAACAGGCCGACCTCGTCCGCTATCGCCTTAAGCGCGCGGGCCATTTGCAATGCAAGGGCCGCTATCTTGCCGCGCAAATCCTTGCCATGCTGGACGGTGATTTGTGGCTGTCCAATGCGCGTCACGCCAATGCAGCCGCGAACGAGATTGCGGGGGCTTGCGGAGATCGGTTGATGTATCCGGTCGAGGCCAACGAGCTGTTTGTGCGTCTGACAGAGGCCGAGCGCGAGGCGCTGCGCGCGCAGAACTTTGCCTTTTACGATTGGGGTGCGGATGCCGCCCGCTTCGTAACCGCCTGGAACACGCGCGATGAAGACGCGAGCGCTCTGGCCAAGGCTATTGCGGCCTTATGAGACCGCACACGTGAGCGCGACGCGAGCGCTAATGCTCAGCTGGCCCCAATGCTAAACTGGAAAATCATCTTACCTTTTATCCTGACCGGATCGATCTGGGGATCGACGTGGTTCGTGATCACCGGCCAGATCGACGGCGTGCCCGCCGCATGGTCTGTGTTCTATCGCTTTTCGCTGGCGACGCCGGCGCTGTTCCTCGTCGCGTTCCTGATGAAGCGGCGGCTAAAGCTGACCCGGCCAGAGCACATGCTTGCAGTGCTTGTCGGCGTGTTCCAGTTCAGCGGCAATTTCCTGTTCGTCTATCACGCAGAACTGTACGTCACATCGGGCATCGTCGCGATGATGTTCGGCCTGTTGATGGTGCCCAATGCGCTGCTTGGGCGGATTTTCCTGGGCGAGCGTGTGCAGGGCGGGTTCCTGCTCGGCAGTCTTGTTGCGATCATCGGTGTCTCCTTTCTGCTGGTGCACGAATGGCGCGCCAACCCGGATGCTGGTGTGATCGGCGGCAATGTGGCGCTGGGCATCACGCTGGCGATGCTCGGTATCCTGGCGGCTTCTGTGGCCAATGTGATCCAGGCCAACCCCACTGGCCGGGCGGTGCCGATGGTCAGCCTGCTCGCATGGGCGATGCTCTATGGAACGGCTTTCGATCTGGGTTTTGCTGCGCTGACTGCTGGGCCGCCGCCTTTGCCAACCGACACCGGATATTGGGCAGGCATTGTCTATCTTGCGCTGATCGGATCGGTGGTGACGTTCCCGCTGCACTACAATCTGGTGCGCGAGATCGGCGCGGGGCGCACGGCCTATAATTCGATCCTGACGATCTCTGTCGCGATGCTGATTTCGACCCTGTTTGAGGATTACCGCTGGACCGCGTTGACCGCGGGCGGGATGGTGCTGGCGGTGATCGGTATGGTGTTGGCGTTGAGGTCTAAGATTCGTTGATTTCCGCAGCGCATCCGCGCTCCGATATCCTCGCTCACGCGGCCTAAAGGCCGCATCGCTGCGGGCGGGCGGTCGCCCTTGCGGTCGCTTTGCGACCGATCAGCTCCCTAGCTAAATCAAATCTCCCAATCCCTCCACAAACGTCGGATACTTGGGCTCCCAGCCCAGCGCGCGCTTGGCTTTGCCGTTTGCGACGCGGCGGTTCTCTGAATAAAAGCCCAACGCCATCTCAGACAGGTTTGCCTCCTCTAGCGTCTGCATGGGTGGCGGCTCGATCCCGAGCAGGCGGCAGGCATGCTCGGTCACGGCGTTGCCGCTTGCGGGCAGGTCATCGCCGAGGTTGTAAGCGCCCGCAGGAGCGTGGCTGGTGAGTGCCGCAACCACCCCGCTGACAATGTCATCGACATGCACGCGGCTGAAGACTTGCCCGGGTAGGTCGATCCGGCGCGCTTTGCCTTCGCGTACCCGGTCCAGCGCGCTGCGACCCGGACCGTAAATACCCGGCAGACGAAAAACGCGCGCTTGCAGCTTCACCCACAGCGCATCCGCCTCCGCCCGCGCATTGCGACGACCCACCCCAGTTTCCGCAATAGTCGGCGTGCTCTCATCCACCCATGCGCCCTGCTGGTCGCCATATACTCCGGTCGAGGAAAGATAGCCGTACCAAGCTGATCCAAAGTCGCGACCATACGTGTCGAGCACGGGGTCAAGTCCGCCTTTGCGATCTGGCGGCACGGATGAGATGACATGCGTTGCGGCCTCCAACGCAGCCAGCACCGTTTGCGCGTCAGCAAAATCGACATTGCCATTGCTGCCGGTCGCATCGACCTGCCACCCGCGCTCCTGCATCGCCGCCGCGATCCGTTTCGCCGTGTAGCCCAGGCCAAAAATGAACAAACGTGCCATGCTATGCGTTCTAATCGCTGGACGGCCACACAAATCAACCTAAATCGGATCTTATGGATATCGCAACGACCCCTTCGACCCCTGATGGCAATCCCGAACTGGCCGATGCCGCGCCCAGCCCGCACGAACCGCCGGTGATCCGGCGCGAGGATTACAAGCCGTTTCCCTGGCTGGTCCCGGAGACCCATCTTACCTTTGATCTGGGGCCTGAAGCGACACGGGTCGTTGCGAAGCTGACTGTGATGCGCAACGCCAAGGCCGATCCTGCCGAAACCATCCGCCTCAATGGCGATGATCTGGAATTGCTCTCGGTCACAGTCGATGGTGAGCCGGTGAACAATTGGTCGATGGATGGCAGCGACTTGATCCTGCCGCTTTCGGACGATGCGCACGAGATCGAGATCGCGACGGAGATCGACCCCAGTGCGAACACCACCTTAATGGGCCTCTATGCTTCGAACGGGATGCTGTGCACGCAATGCGAGGCGGAGGGCTTTCGCCGCATCACTTTCTTCCCCGACCGGCCAGACGTGCTCTCGACCTATCGCGTGAAAATGAGCGGGCCGAAGGATCACTTCCCGATCCTACTCTGCAACGGCAACAAGGAAGCGACCGGCGAAAACGATGACGGCACACATTGGGCCGAATGGTACGATCCATGGCCCAAGCCGAGTTACCTATTTGCGCTGGTCGCGGGCGATCTCGTTGCCAATTCCGGCCCTTTCACGACGATGTCCGGCCGCAAGGTCGAGTGCAATATCTGGGTCCGCAAGGAAGACTTGTCCCGCACCGATCACGCTCTGGCATCGCTCCACCGCTCGATGAAATGGGACGAGGAAACGTTCGGGCGCGAATACGATCTCGACCTCTACAACATCGTCGCCGTCAGCGATTTCAACATGGGGGCGATGGAGAATAAGGGCCTCAACGTCTTCAACACCAAATACGTGCTGGCCGATCCCGACACCGCCACCGACGCGGATTATGACGGGGTTGAAGGGGTAATCGCGCACGAATATTTCCACAATTGGTCGGGCAACCGCATCACCTGCCGCGACTGGTTCCAGCTAAGCCTGAAAGAGGGTTTCACCGTCTTGCGCGACCAGTTGTTTTCGCAGGACATGCAGGGCGAGGCGGTCAAGCGGATCGAGGATGTGCGCATCCTGCGCGCGGCGCAATTCCCCGAGGACGCCGGGCCACTGGCGCACCCGATCCGCCCGGACAGCTACCGCGAGATCAGCAATTTCTACACCGCGACCGTTTATAACAAGGGCGCGGAGGTCATCCGCATGATGCGCAGCATGGCTGGCCCCGAACGGTTTCGCGCGGGCACGGACCTGTATTTCGACCGCCACGATGGCGAGGCGGCAACCTGCGAGGACTTTATCACCGCGATTGAAGACGGGGCCGAGCTGGAGCTGGCGCAATTCCGCCGCTGGTATCGCCAGGCGGGTACTCCGCGCATCACCGTGAAGCAGGAAGTGACGAGCGAGGGCCTCGCACTCACGCTATCGCAGACCGTGCCGCCAACCCCAGGTCAGCCGGACAAGGGCGCCATGCCGATCCCGCTGCGGATCGCGGTGCATTCCCGTGAGACCGGCGCCATCGGTGAAGAGCAGCTGATCACGCTGACGCGCGATGAAGAGACCTTTACCCTGCCGCTAGCGGGTCCGGCCCCAGCGGTCTCGATCAATCGCGGTTACACCGCACCGGTTATCATCGAGCGCGAGCTTTCATCGGAAGACCTCGGCTTCCTTGCCGCAAAAGATGACGATCCGTTCGCCCGCTACGAGGCCATGCAGGAGCTGGCAGTCGGGCATCTGGTCGCGGCGGCCTCCGGCGAGTTGGACGAGGCTAAGCGCGCTGCTGGCAAAACCGCGATTGGCGATGCAATGCGCGCGATCCTGACCGACGAAGCGCTCGATGACGCAATGCGCGGTGAGCTGATGCTGCTGCCGAGCGAGAGCTATCTATTCGAGCAGATGGCGAGCGGGACCCGTAAGGCTGATCCGGGCGCGATCCATGCCGAACGCGAGGTTCTCAAGACCGCGCTTGGCACTGTGCTTAAACGCGAGCTTGAGGGACTGTACGCGCGGGCCGAAGCGGTCGCGTTCGACGATCCCGCCGGGCGTGGCGCGCGGAAAGTGAAGACCCAGGTGCTGGCATTGCTGGCCGCCAGCGATTCCGAAAAAGCCGCTGGCATGGCCGCACGTCAGTTCGACAATGCCGACAACATGACCGACCGGCAGGGCGCGCTGATGGTGCTGTGCGGGCTGGAAAACGCGGCGCGCGCAGAGCGATTGGCGGCATTTTACGATCGCTTCAAAGGCAATGATCTGGTGATCGACAAGTGGTTCACGCTCCAGGCGCTGGCCCCGCATCCTGATGTTATCGGTCATGTGAAGGCGCTGGCCGAGCATCCCGACTTCACCATTAAGAACCCCAACCGCGTGCGCTCGCTCTACATGGCGTTTGCCGGAAATCCGGCGGCGTTCCATCATGCCAGCGGCGAAGGCTATCGTATCATTGCCGACTTGATCCTGGCGCTCGATCCGATCAACCCGCAGACGGCGGCGCGCTTTGTCCCCTCGCTGGGTCGCTGGCGGCGGATCGAATCGGTGCGCGCCAAGCTGATGAAGGGTGAGTTGGAGCGGATCGCCAAGGCTGAGAACCTCTCGCGTGACACCTTTGAGCAGGTTTCGCGTAGTCTAGAGGGATAGAGGGCTGGGAAGGCTGAAATGCCGTCGTTCGATATAGCTGAGGCGCATACGCTTGATGGCGTGCCGCATGGCTTTTTCGGTCATGTGAATGGCGTGCACCAGTTCGGCTATGGCGGAGAAGGCGACTTGTCGGCGATTGCTGAGACGCGCGCCAACGCCGCGCAGGCTCTCGTTTCCGGGGCAAAGCTCGCCGCGCCGCACCAGGTGCACTCGCCCGATTTCGTGACGGTGGATGAGCCTTGGGACGACAATCCAGAAGGTCGCCCAACCGCCGATGCGGTGGTGACTGCCCAGCCTAATATCGTTCTAGGCATTGTAACCGCCGATTGTGCGCCCGTTCTCTTCGCGGACCGTGAAGCCCGAGTGATCGGCGCGGCCCATGCCGGTTGGCGCGGCGCGCATGCAGGCATCTTGGAAAACACCCTTGCCGCAATGGAGGCTTTGGGAGCGACCCGCGCCAACATCGCGGCGGCCATCGGTCCGACCATCG
>JBCBDF010000079.1:0-8664 GCA_038529875.1 Pseudomonadota bacterium
TTCGCAGGCTGGGAAGATTGGCCTTGTGTCCACACTCGCGGTCGCGACGGCGGCTTGCGGCGGTGGCGGTAGCAGCAGCAGTGGCGGCACCAGCGGCACCCCTCCCGTAACCGGCGGCGGAGGGACCCCTGCTCCCACCGTAGTGGTGCCGCAATCGGACGATGAGGCCGCCCGTTTCCTGCTTCAGGCATCACTCTCGGCAACGCCTGCAGAAATTTCGACATTGCGATCAGAGGGCTTCGAACCCTGGCTTGATCGCCAGATGAGCCGCAATAACGATCAAACCGCGCGCCAATATTTCTCAACGCGCGGCTTCGATCAGGTCAACGCAGAGCGCTACTACTTTAACTCACGGATCGCCGACAGCATGCTGTGGAGCCAGTTGCTCCAAGGTGGCAGCGCAGTGCGTAAACGTGCTGCACTCGCGCTCTCCGAATTCTTTGTGATTTCCATCAGTGGCATCGACAACTTCTGGCGCTCGCAGGCGGTTGGCGAATACTGGGATATTCTCAACGATAACGCTTTTGGCAATTTCCGCGACCTGCTCGAACAGGTCACGCTCAATCCGACGATGGGTTTCTTTCTCAACACTCTGGGAAATCGCAAAGCGGACCCGAAATCAGGACGAGTGCCGGACGAAAACTTCGGTCGCGAAATCATGCAATTGTTCACCATCGGCCTGTTCGAACTCAACAATGACGGGACGGTTCGAACCAGTGGTGGCGAACCGATTGAAACCTACGATAATGAAGACGTGACCGGCATCTCCAAGGTCTTCACCGGCTACGATTATGACTATAACGGGATCAGCTTTACTCCGGATGCTGGCGGCGGCGATTTTGATGTGCCCGACCCGGATTACACACGCCAACCGATGACAGCGGATGCGTCGCGCTGGCGCAAGCCGCGCGATGAGAGCTTTCATTCGGACGCGGAAAAGACATTTCTCGGCACAACTATCCCGGCCAATACCGGCCCGGAGGACTCGCTGCGGATCGCGCTGGACACATTGTTTGAGCATCCCAATGTCGGGCCGTTCTTCGGCAAACAGATGATCCAGCGGCTGGTCACTAGCAATCCCAGCCCGGCCTATGTCGATCGCGTAGCATCCGCATTCAACAACAATGGCTCGGGCGTGCGCGGCGATTTGCGTGCAGTTTTCAAGGCGATCCTGCTCGATGATGAAGCGCGCAATATGAGCAATGTCACCAACGCCAATTTTGGCAAGTTGCGCGAGCCGATGCTCCGTTTCATCCAATGGGCCCGGACTTTTGGAGCGCAATCGTCGGACGGTGTGTTCGATTTGGGCGATACCTCGGATACAGACAGACGTCTTGGTCAGTCGCCATTGCGCTCTCCATCGGTCTTCAACTTCTTCCGTCCGGGCTACGTTCCTGCCGGTTCGCAAGCGGCCGACCGTGATTTGCTTGCACCCGAATTCCAGATCGTGAACGAGACCTCAGTAGCGGGATACGTCAACACGATGGAACGTGTCATTGACGGCTCGGTCTGGTGGCTGCGCGATGTCAGTCCGCAATACACCGCGGAGCTGGACCTTGCCGACGATAGCGCGGCTTTACTCGACCATCTCGACCTGGTCCTGACTGCCGGGCAGCTGAGCGACAATTCGCGTAATCTGATCCTGCCGGTGCTCGACGAGATCGATGTGACCGCAACCAGCGATAACGACACCAAACTCAGCCGTATCCATCTCGCAGTGCTGCTGATCATAGCTTCAAACGATTATCTCGTTCAAAAATAAGGACTGCATGATGTATATTGGCAAAGGAAACGAACTTTCGCGCCGCGCATTCATGCGTCGCTCCGGCCAGCTCGCGGGTGCGGGCGTGGCTTCATCATATGCGTTAGGTCTGGCCGGGATAGGCGAAGCAGCGGCCTTCTCTTCCGCTGGCGGATACAAGGCTCTGGTCTGCGTCTTCCTCTACGGCGGCAACGACCACGGCAATACTCTGATCCCATACGACGCGACCAATTACGGCCGCTATGCCGAAATTCGCGGCGGCCAAGGGAGCAATGGTGGCGGTATCGCTCTGCCGCGCTCAAGCCTTGCCTCAACAGTGCTGAATACGCCGAATGATCAAACGCTGACCGATGACATCCAGTATGCACTTGCCCCAACTATGCCGCGCCTGAAGGCCCGGTTTGATCAAGGGGCGATGGCACCGCTGCTCAACGTGGGTCCGCTAATTACGCCCTTGACGAAGGCCCAGTTCGAGTCAGGGAACAACAGCACCTACCCCCGTCCGCCAAAACTGTTCTCGCATAATGACCAACAATCGACCTGGCAGAGCTCGCAGCCGGAAGGCTCGACCAGTGGCTGGGGTGGCCGGATGGGTGACCTGGCACAATCGGGCAACACCAATTCGATGTTCACGCTTATGAATGCAAGCGGCAACGCGGTTTTCATGACCGGCGAAACCGCGACCCCCTATAAGATTTCAAGCAATGGTGCGACTTTGTTTCGCGGGCTTGATCGCGGCCGCGTCTATCGCTCGCAATCAGCCTCGTCCGCACTCGACAGCCTGCTGCGCGCCAGCAATGGCAATGTGCTCGAGGCCGACTATTCAATGATCAACGCGCGCTCGATTGAATATGGCGGGTTCATCAATGACGCACTGGAGAATACGACTGTCACCACTGATTTTGGCAGCGGTAACAGGCTTGCAGATCAATTATCTGTCGTCGCGCGACTCATCGCTGCTCGCAATCAGCTTGGAGTGACCCGCCAGGTGTTCATGGTCGGCATGGGTGGCTTCGACCATCATGACGGGCTTATCGGCAGCCATGAAGAGTTGCTTGGCCAGGTCGATTTCGCGCTGGACGCATTTTATCAGGCCACGCTGGATCTGGGTATTGCCGACCAGGTAACGACCTTCACTGCATCCGACTTTGGCCGGACGTTTGCCTCGAATGGCGATGGTTCAGACCATGGCTGGGGCAGCCATCACTTCATCGTCGGTGGTGGCGTCAATGGTGGGCGCTTCTACGGCACTGCACCTCAGGTTTCGGTTGAGAGCGACGACCAGGTCGGTCGTGGGCGATTGCTGCCGACGGTCTCGGTCGACGAGTATTCTTCGACCCTCGCACAATGGTTTGGCGTGGACTCGTCGGAGCTACCCTCGGTCGCTCCGAACATCGGCCGGTTCGCCCAACCTGACTTGGGCTTCATGCAAACCACATAGAAAAAGGGGCTCTAGGCATCAGCACAGAGCCCCTTCTCACTTAAGCTGTCCCGGTACAATCAAGCGTTGGCGCCTAGGAATTGGCAAGCGCGATATGCCGTTTCATGTGATGATCGACATTGCCGAATTCATTGTCGAAAATCGTCAGCCGCTTGAAGTAATGCCCGATCGCATATTCATCGGTCATGCCATTGCCGCCGTGGATCTGGATCGCTTCCTGCCCAATATGATGCGCTGCTTGCCCAATCCGCACTTTCGCAGCTGAAACCGCAAGCTTTCGCTCCGCTTCTGGCGCATCCAGCTTCAGCGTCGCGAGATAAGTCATCGAGACGGCCTGCTCATATTCGGTGAACATGTCGACCATCCGGTGCTGCAGCACCTGGAACGACCCGATCGGCACGCCGAACTGCTTGCGCTGGCGCGAATACTCGACGGTCATCGCATGCGCGACCTTCATTGCTCCGCACGCTTCGGCGCATTGTGCAGCGATCGCTTCATCGGTGACCAACTCGATCAGCGGCAGGCCATTGCCCTCTTCGCCGATCAAGGCCTCCGCCGGTATAGCCGCATTTTCGAAGTAAACCTCGGACGCACGGCGACCATCAACTGTCGCATAATCACGCGTGACCACGCCTTCGGCATTCTTGTCGATCACGAATATGGAAATGCCTTCGCGGTCCCGCCGTTCACCCGATGTGCGCGCAGTGACAATCAGATGCGTTGCCCAGGGCGCACCGATAACAACCGCCTTATGACCATTCAGGATATAGCCCGACCCGTCCTTCTTGGCGCTCGTTTCAAGGTCAGCATAATCATAGCGACCGCGCGGTTCGGCATAGGCAAAGGCGAAGATCTGGCTGCCATCGACGATCCCGCCAATGTGCTCTTCTTTCTGCGCAGCCGTGCCAGCATGCTTCAAGAACCCGCCCGCACAAACCACGGTCGGGACGAATGGCTCAACCACCAGGCCTTTGCCGAATTCCTCCATCACGATCATCGCATCGACCGCGCTGCCGCCAAAGCCGCCAACTTCTTCGGCAAAGGGCATGCCGAGCAAGCCCAGTTCGGCGAGCTGTGCCCAGATTGTCGGCTGCCATCCGCTTTCGCTGGTGATCGCCTTTTGCCGCGTTTCCCATTCGTAGTTTTCGCGCACCAACCGGGTCAGACTGTCGCGCACCATGTCTTGTTCTTCAGTGAAGTTGAAATCCACGTAGTTTTCTCCTGCGCGCAATTGCGCCTTATAGGCCGAGGATCATCTTGGTGATGATGTTGCGCTGGATCTCGTTCGATCCGCCATAGATCGAGGTTTTGCGCATATTGAAATAGCTCGCAGCGGAATGCTCGGCATAGCTCGGACCGACCGGATATTCGTTCGATCCCGCATCCGAAACACTGGGGTAAAACGGCGTTCCGTAATGGCCCACTGCTTCGAGTGTCAGCTCGGTAAGGCGCTGCTGGATCTCAGTGCCTTTGATCTTGAGAACAGAGCTTTCCGGCCCAGGTCCCTTGCCCGCCTGTTCTCCGGCGAGAGTGCGCAGCTCAGTGATTTCCAGCGCCGAGAGGTCGATTTCCAGCTGGCTGACTTTGCGAGCAAAATCGAAATCGCTCATCAGCGGCACACCGTCCAATTGCTCTGATTTGGCGATGTCGCGCAGCTGCTCGACTCCGCGCTTGGAGCGAGCAACACCGGCAATTCCGCTGCGCTCATGCGCCAGCAGGAACTTGGCGTAGGTCCACCCCATATTCTCTTGCCCGACAAGGTTTTCGACCGGCACACGCACATCGGTCAGCCAGGTCTCATTGACCTCATACCCGCCATCGATCAGCTTGATCGGGCGCACTTCGATACCCGGCGATTTCATGTCTACGAGGATGAAGCTGATGCCCTCTTGCGGCTTCGCTGCATCGGGATCGGTGCGACACAAGAAGAAGCCCCAATCGGCATGCTGGGCGAGCGTGGTCCAGGTCTTCTGGCCATTGATCACATAATGATCGCCATCGCGAACTGCGGTCGTCTTGAGCGATGCAAGATCGGAACCCGCACCCGGCTCACTATACCCCTGGCACCACCACACGTCGCCGCTGCGAATGCCGGGCAGATGCTGTTCTTTCTGCGCGTCATTGCCGAACGTGTAGATCACGGGACCAACCATCGACACGCCAAAGGGCAGCGGCATGATCGCGTTTACGCGCGCGTTTTCCTCCGACCAGATATAGCGCTGAGTCGGGGTCCAGCCAGTGCCGCCATATTCGACCGGCCATGCGGGCGTGGACCACCCCTTCTCACCCAGGATCTTGTGCCAGGCGACCATGTCTTCTGGATCCAGGTCATCGCGCAGGCCATCAGGCGATACGTGTGAAGGGTAGTTCTCTTTGATAAAGGTGCGCACTTCGTCGCGAAATGCGAGCTCTTCGGGGCTAAATTCCAAATTCATGGCGTATCTCTCCTGATCCGTCCCTCGCATTGATAGTGGCAGCACTGGGACCGGCTGAAAAGGGGTGACGCTACGGCAAGTGGCGCGATTTTTTTGATAGGGAGCCAAGGCTGGTATTGTCGCCCAAGCGCTTTAGATTGCCGAGGGTATGATAAACTGGGTTTCCTTGGCCGATCAGGCGGCCTCTGCCGCAAGCGAATTCATCGACATCGTGCATGGTGCGGTGGCTGAAAGAGTCAGCGCCAATGGGCGGCTCGATGCTGCATTGGCCGAGCGCGAACAGCGCGCCCTGCACGGGTTCGCATGGATGGCCACCACCAGCGACGCGCTGCGTTCGGCGAGTGATTGGGCGGCGAGAGCCAGCAATGCGGGTGAATTTCACGAGGTGGATGAACTGGCCCTGCGTGTCGGATTCGGGGAATACTGCGCGCAATTGGCGGGCGGCGTCGCCATGAGCGCGAACGAGGTCGTGCGCCCCGGCGAGTTTGGCTTGTCTGCCGCGGCCCTCGGATTTGCCGAGACCCCGGCGGTTGCGAGCTTCCTCGATCAAGGCAGTATTACTGAGACACGCGCGGCGCTTGCTGGGCGGCTAGCCCTCGGCGAACGCCCCTATGAGGGGTTGGGCGATGAAACGCTCGACATGATCCGAACGCAATTCCGCGCCTTCACCGCCGACAAGATCACCCCGCATGCGCATCAATGGCATCTCGACGATGCGCTGATCCCGCTCGAAGTGGTCGAGGAAATGGCCGAGCTGGGCGTCTTCGGCGTGTGCATTGACGAGCAACATGGCGGGCTTGGCCTCGGCAAACTGGCCATGGCTTTGGTCTCCGAAGAATTGTCGCGGGGTTGGGTTTGCGCTGGTTCGCTCGGCACTCGATCCGAGATCGCTGGCGAGCTGATCGGCGAAAACGGGACAGACGAGCAAAAGGCCCGCCTGCTGCCCAAAATCGCCGACGGCTCGATCCTGCCGACCGCGGTCTTCACCGAGCCGGACACCGGCTCCGACCTTGCCTCCGTCCGCACTCGCGCGACCCAGCAAGATGATGGCCGCTGGCGGGTCGACGGAGCCAAGACCTGGATCACCCATGCGGCGCGGGCCGACCTGATGACCGTGCTGTGCCGGACCGATCCAGACAAACCCGGCTATGGCGGGCTTTCCATGCTGCTGGCGGAGAAAACGCGCGGCAGCGATGCCTCGCCCTTCCCCGATAATGGGATCGATGGCAGCGAGATCGAGGTGCTCGGCTATCGCGGGATGAAGGAATATGCGCTCGGCTTTGACGGGTTCACCTCCGGTGCGGACAGCCTGCTGGGCGGCGCGGAGGGCCAAGGCTTCAAACAGCTGATGCGGACCTTCGAGGGCGCGCGCATCCAAACCGCAGCGCGCGCCATCGGTGTCGCATGGAACGCCTTTGACCTCGCGCTTAACTACGCGCTCGAACGCAAGCAATTCGGCAAGAACCTTACCGCCTTCCCGCGCGTGTCGGACAAGCTGGCGATCATGGCGGCGGAAACCGTGATGGCACGCGAGCTGACCTATTCTTCCGCCCGGCACAAGGATCGCGGCGAACGCTGCGACATAGAGGCAGGCATGGCCAAACTGCTGAGCGCAAGGGTCGCCTGGGCCAATGCCGATAATGCGCTGCAAGTGCATGGCGGCAATGGCTATGCGTTGGAATACCCGATCAGCCGGGTGCTGTGCGACGCGCGCATCCTCAACATTTTCGAAGGCGCAGGCGAAATCCAGGCACATGTGATCGGTCGTGGACTGATATCCGCTCGCACCAACATTGCTGAAACCTCGCGCAAACAATCCGCGCTAGGTTAGGGTCAGGGCCTAGCCAACCGCTGGTTGACCATACCCGCGTTACTTATCGTCGCGCGAGTTGGCCTTATCCTGCAAATGCCAGAACTTCTCCATGTAGATGTAGGTCATGGAAGCTGTCCAGCCGACCATCACCAGCCCGTTAAGCGCCTCGATTCCGCTCAAAATGCGCAGGTTTCCGGTCGGGAAAAGATCGCCAATGCCAAGCGTGGTATAGCTCGTGATTGAGAAGTAGAACGCGTCATCAAATGCATGCCCGTTGGGTCCCTCGATGGAGCCAAAGCCACCCCATTGCTCCATCCACATAAAGGCGACAGCATAGATCAGGATGTGCGTCATGTGCGAACCCAGCGCAGCAACGAGTATGATGATGATCCGCATACGCGGCGGCAGGTGAATATGGGTGAGGCGCGTCGATGTAATCCGCAACACCTCATAATGGATGGCGATCGTCGCAGCGACCAACACCAAGGCAATCACAATAATCATCGTCCGCCAAATCCCCTTTGCAGCGCGCCTGTGTAGCACCATTTTCGCACTATGCGCGCCCGACAACTACAGCTGTTAATCTGGGCGATAATGCAATGATGAACGCTCGCTAGGTACAAACACGGTTTCCTTGGGGTTAACCCTATCTACGAACCTATCCTTGGCAATGCCCATGCGAATTGGTCTGCATGCCGCGGATCAACCGTATACGACCGGCAGCCAGAGCCATGCTTGGTTGTCTCGCCTTGGGCGGAGCTTTCGTCTCGACGAATGCCAGCGCGCGCGCCATCTCGATGGCCGTGCAACCCTTTGCTGCGAGCATTGCGGTCGATACGTTCTGTTCTGCCAAGCCCACCACCTCAATCATCGCCCAGCAAGCCCGACCAACCAGCGTGCGCGCGGCCAAGAGCAACGCAATCCTTGGCAATGAGATGAGCGCGCTGGAGCTGATGCGGGCGCAACAGGCGGGTGCCGGTGCTACAGAGGTCGCTGCCAGCACCAAAGCCCTTCCTATCGATACACTCGCGCCTGCCAGCAATGGCGTGCGTACAATGACGCGCCCTATGAATCAGGGTTGCCCCGCAAACATCGCAGAATTCACCGGTGGAAATCTGGCAAGCAGCATGATCGAAATCAGCGCTCAGCCAGAGCTCACCTACTCGGCCGACATACAGTCACCCGCGCTCAAGACGCTGGGCAGCGACGACTT
>JBCBDF010000080.1:0-8657 GCA_038529875.1 Pseudomonadota bacterium
TGTCGCAATTGCTGGCGTCTTTGGCGCATTCACAGTCTCCCTAAACATTGCCGTTATCCAAACTATGCCAGCTGCTATTGCGACCATCTGCCTGTTGATTGCGCACAAAAATGAGGGCGCAGCCTCGGCGTGAAATCATGGAACGCAAGGTCGCTTGCACAGGATGCAACCAATATCCCATGAAACAAAGCTGACTCAGCTTGCCATCGACAAGGGGCGATGCTAGGCGCGCGCCAGCTTTGCAGGGGGCCATATTTTTGGCCCCCGATTCAGTCAGAGCGACGCAAAATTATCTCGATAGATCCAGAAGGACGTCAAACGCGTGGAAATTTCCGCCGGTATTCAGGCTAGCCTGGCAGGGCGCTACGCTTCGGCATTGTTCGAACTAGCTGCCGAAAATGGCACAGTGACTGCGGTTGAAAGTGACCTGGAAGGGCTCGCTTCAGCACTCACCGATTCGCCTGATCTTCGCGAAGTCACCACCAACCCAGAGCTTTCGCGCAGCCAACAAGGCGCCGCCATAAAAGGTGTCGCGGCGCATCTCGGCCTTAGCGAACTGACCCAGAATTTTCTCGGCGTGCTGGCCGGCAATCGCCGCCTTTCAGCCCTACCCGACATAATCCGCGCCTTCCGCATGATTGCCGCCGCCCAGCGCGGCGAAGTCACCGCAGAAGTCGCCAGCGCTCACCCGCTTAGCGATGAGCAGCTCGCCACCCTTAAAGACAAGCTGACCGCACGCGAGGGGCGCACTGTTACGGTGAACCCAAGCGTCGATCCCGACCTTTTGGGCGGGCTTGTCGTCACCATTGGATCGCAGCGCATTGATGGCTCGATCCGCACTCGTCTCAATTCACTTGCCCAGGCTATGAAGGCCTAAACCAAGTACAGCCATGAAGGCTTAAAGGACTGCAAAACATGGAAATCCGCGCAGCAGAAATCTCCAAGGTCATCAAAGACCAGATCGCCAATTTCGGCACCGATGCCGAAGTCAGCGAAGTCGGCTCCGTTCTCTCTGTAGGTGACGGTATTGCCCGCATCCACGGCCTCGACAAAGTTCAGGCAGGGGAAATGGTCGAGTTCGCCAACGGCGTTCAGGGCATGGCCCTCAACCTAGAAGCGGACAATGTCGGCGTCGTTATCTTCGGCTCTGATGCCGAGATCAAGGAAGGCGACAGCGTCAAGCGGACCGGCACCATCGTGGACGTTCCGGTTGGCAAGGGCCTGTTGGGCCGCGTGGTCGATGCTCTGGGTAACCCGATCGACGGCAAGGGCCCGATCGAAGCAACCTCGCGCCAGCGCGTCGAAGTAAAAGCGCCGGGCATCATCCCGCGCGAATCGGTTAGCGAGCCAGTGCAGTCGGGCCTCAAGGCGATTGACGCACTAGTCCCTGTTGGCCGTGGCCAGCGCGAACTGATCATTGGTGACCGCCAAACCGGCAAGACCGCCGTCGCGATTGACACCTTTATCAACCAGAAGAACGTCAACACCTCCGATGACGAAGGCAAGAAGCTTTACTGCGTTTATGTCGCCGTCGGTCAGAAGCGTTCGACCGTTGCCCAGATCGTGAAGCAGCTCGAAGAAAACGGCGCGATGGAGTACTCCATTGTTATCGCCGCGACCGCTTCGGAGCCTGCCCCGCTGCAATATCTCGCGCCCTACACCGGCTGCGCGATGGGTGAATTCTTCCGCGACAACGGCATGCACGCCGTGATCGTTTACGATGACCTTTCGAAGCAGGCCGTTGCTTACCGCCAGATGTCGCTGCTGCTGCGCCGCCCTCCGGGCCGCGAAGCCTATCCGGGTGACGTGTTCTATCTTCACAGCCGCCTGCTGGAGCGTGCCGCGAAGATGAACCCCGACAATGGCGCAGGCTCGCTCACCGCGCTGCCGATCATCGAAACGCAGGCGGGCGACGTGTCGGCCTATATTCCGACCAACGTGATTTCGATCACCGACGGCCAGATCTTCCTTGAAACCGACCTGTTCTATCAAGGCATCCGACCGGCGATTAACGTGGGTCTCTCGGTTAGCCGTGTTGGCGGCGCCGCCCAAACCAAGGCGATGAAGAAGGTTTCAGGCTCGATGAAGCTGGACCTTGCGCAATATCGCGAAATGGCTGCCTTTGCGCAGTTCGGTTCGGACCTCGATGCCTCGACACAAAAACTGCTTAATCGCGGTGCGCGCCTGACAGAGCTGCTCAAGCAAGCTCAATTCTCGCCAATGCCGTTCGAGGAGCAGACCGTGTCGATCTTCGCTGGCACCAACGGCTATATCGACGATGTACCAGTTGAGCGCGTGAACGATTATGAAGAGCAAATGCTTGCCTTCATCCGCAGCGAGCATGCCGACATCCTCAGCGACATTCGCGAGAGCAAGAAGTTCGAAGGCGATGTGAAAGATAAAACCGTCGCAGCGCTCGAAACCTTCGCCAAGCAGTTCGCATAAGACACAAAGGAGCACCCTCCATATCCGTTCGTGCTGAGCCTGTCGAAGCACCCCACTTTGTCTTCCGACGAACGCCAGAAGTGAAGAACGGCCCTTCGACAAGCTCAGGGCGAACGGACTAGGAGATATCGCAATGCCAAGTCTCAAGGAACTGAAAGATCGGATCGGGTCGGTTAAATCGACTCAGAAGATCACCAAGGCCAAGCAGATGGTCGCTGCGGCGAAGCTGCGCCGGGCGCAGGCGGCTGCCGAAGCGGCACGCCCCTATGCCGAGCGTCTAAGCGCCGTCATGGCCTCGCTCGCCAGCAAGGTGAGCGGAGATAGTGCGCCCAAGCTGCTTGCCGGCAATGGCAAGAGCCAGCGGCACATGCTGGTCCTCGTCAACACCGACAAGGGCCTGTGCGGCGGTCTCAACTCGAACCTCGTCAAAGAGGCGAAGTCGCAGGCGAAGAAGCTGGCTGCCGGAGGCAAGGACGTATCCTTCTACCTCGTCGGCAAGAAGGGGCGCGCGCCGATCAAGCGTGAATACCCTAACGACATCGCCAAGCATTTCGACACCTCGACCGTTCGCACACCTGGCTTTGAAGAAGCCGACGCGATCGCGGCGGAACTGATCGAGATGTTCGATAATGACGCATTCGACGTTGCGCATCTGATCCGCCCCGAATTCCAGTCCGCGCTGGTTCAGAACCCGACAACGACCCAGCTGATCCCGGTCCCCTCGCCCGAGGTTGCCGAGGATAGCGATGCGGTTGTCGAGTATGAGCCGGGCGAGGAAGAAATACTCGAAGAGCTGCTGCCACGTTATGTGAAGACGCAGCTTTTCGGCGCCCTGCTGGAGCGTGAAGCATCGGAGCAAGGCGCTTCGATGACAGCTATGGACAACGCCACGCGCAATGCGGGCGACCTGATCAACAAGCTGACCATCCAGTACAACCGCAGCCGTCAGGCCGCGATCACCACCGAACTTATTGAAATCATTGCAGGAGCCGAGGCATTATGACCAAGCTTGCAGCCATCCTTCTCCCAGTGGCTATCCTTTCACTCGCAGCTTGCGGCGAAGAGCCAACGCCGGTTGATACCCCAACCCCGGAAGAGACAATCCAGGCACAGGCGGAAGACCTGCCTGAACCCGCAGATCGCGATGCCTTCGCCGCTGCATTCTCTGCAGCTTGCCCGAATGCGAAGTCGGTCAACAATGCCAGCTGCACGGCGATGGGCATGGGGAGCCCCAGCTTCCTGTGCGAGTATGGCCTGGGCGATGACGAATATTTGCGACACGAAGGTGTCGTGACCCGAAGTGAAGAAGGCGAGCTGGCTTACACGCTCGACGATCCAGAAAAAGTTTGCGCGCAAGGCGCCTAACACCCTTTAGCAGGAACCCCATCATGGCTACCGCACCAGTACTCAATCAGACCACCAACGGCACAATTGCCCAGGTCATCGGCGCTGTCGTCGACGTGCAGTTCACCGGTGAACTGCCGGCAATTCTGACCGCGCTCGAAACCAAGAATGGCGACAACACGCTGGTTCTAGAGGTCGCTCAGCACCTCGGCGAGAACACCGTTCGCACCATCGCGATGGACGCGACCGAAGGTCTCACCCGCGGCAGCGAAGTGATCAACACCGGCAAGCAGATCTCGGTGCCGGTTGGCCCCAAGACGCTCGGCCGGATCATGAATGTTGTTGGCGAAGCGATTGACGAACGCGGCCCGATCGGCGCGGATCAGACCGCTCCAATCCATGCCGAGGCACCTGCCTTCATTGACCAGTCGACCGAAGCTGCGATCCTTGTCACCGGGATTAAGGTGATCGACCTGCTCGCACCGTATGCAAAGGGCGGCAAGATCGGCCTGTTCGGCGGCGCTGGCGTGGGCAAGACCGTTCTGATCCAGGAACTCATCAATAACATCGCGAAGGGTCACGGCGGCGTTTCCGTGTTCGCCGGCGTGGGTGAGCGCACCCGCGAAGGTAACGACCTTTATCACGAGTTCCTCGACGCAGGCGTTATCGCCAAAAACGACGCTGGCGAAGCGATCAGTGACGGCTCCAAGGTTGCCCTCGTGTTCGGTCAGATGAACGAGCCTCCCGGCGCGCGTGCCCGCGTGGCACTCTCGGGTCTGACTATGGCGGAATATTTCCGCGACCAGGAAGGCCAGGACGTCCTGTTCTTCGTCGACAACATCTTCCGCTTCACGCAGGCCGGTTCGGAAGTGTCCGCCCTGCTCGGTCGTATTCCATCGGCGGTGGGCTATCAGCCGACTCTGTCGACCGACATGGGTAACCTGCAAGAGCGCATTACCTCGACCACCAAGGGTTCGATCACCTCGGTTCAGGCCATTTACGTGCCTGCCGATGACCTTACCGACCCTGCGCCCGCGACGAGCTTTGCTCACCTTGACGCAACCACCACGCTGAACCGCGCAATTTCGGAGCTGGGCATCTACCCGGCGGTTGACCCGCTCGATTCCACCAGCCGCGTTCTCGAACCGCGCGTTGTTGGCCAAGAGCACTATGAGACCGCTCGTAAGGTTCAGGAAACGCTGCAGAAGTACAAATCGCTGCAAGACATTATCGCGATTCTCGGCATGGACGAGCTTTCTGAAGAAGATAAGCTGACCGTTGCCCGTGCGCGTAAGATCCAGAAGTTCCTCTCGCAGCCATTCCACGTGGCTGAGGTCTTCACTGGCATCCCGGGTTGCTTCGTGCAGCTCGAAGATACGGTCGCTTCGTTCAAGGCCGTGGTCGAAGGCGAATACGATCACCTTCCAGAGCAAGCCTTCTACATGGTTGGCGGCATCGAAGATGTGGTCAAGAAAGCCTCAGACATGGCGGATGAAGCATAAGAGCGCCTGAGGAAAGAAACAAATGCCACTTCACTTCGAACTCGTAACCCCGGCCAAACAGGTCCGCAGCGAAGACGTCCACATGGTCGTCGTCCCCGGCGCTGAAGGCGAATTTGGCGTGCTGGAGGGCCACGCGCCTTTCATGTCGACCATTCGCGATGGTGCGGTGCAGGTCTACAAGACTGAAGGCGCCGAGCCGGAACTGATCGAAGTGCGCGGCGGGTTTGCCGAAGTCAGCGAAAACGGCTTGTCCGTCCTCGCGGAGCACGTTGAAGCCTGACTTAATGCCTGATCAGTCAGGCTTTCACATCCCAAGACACACAAAAGGGCGGCCAATTGGTCGCCCCTTTTTTGTTTGCCGCAACCTAGGCTCACAATTCCACGCCCTCTCTCCAAACCTGAAAAACGGGGAAAAGGCACGAAGCCCTCTATCGCGATTTCCAGCGCAGCAATATCGGGTAAGCCATGGCAGTTCGCGGCATCACGGTCGGTTATCTCACTCTGATTGCGATCGCTTTGTTGGCAATATTGCTGCCTGTCCCCGACAACAATCGAGGCGATTCTTTCTTGATGATCGCCGTGCTTATTATGCCCCTGTTGGTGGCTGCGTATGCCTTGCGGTTGTTAGTGATGCGGCATCCGGAGCCGACCCGGCAGTTCATTGAGGACGTTCAGACGCACTGGCCAAAATTGCTTGGTGCGGTTGCGGTCTATCTCTCTCTCGCCATCGCTATCGAGGTCTTCAGCGGCCTCAAAAAGTCGATTCCATTTGTCATGTCGTTTTATCTGGATCCGTTCTTTGTCGATCTCGATCGAACCTTGTTCTTCGGCACCGACCCCTGGCGGATTACGCATGCGGTGTTTGGCTGGGCGACGCAGCCCATCGTGTGGTTCTATAATATGTGGCACTTCGTCCATATTGGCCTGGCGGTCTGGGTCGCGTTTTCGCTCGACGAAGCGCAGAAGATCCGCTTCGCGCTGCTGCTACAGTTTATCTGGCTGATACTTGGCGGCGGGCTCGCGATGCTTTTGTCGTCGGTCGGCCCGGTTATGGTCGGTGACTTCTATGGGGATCGCAGTTTCGATCCCCTGCTCGACACGCTTGAAAGCGTGGCACCCTCAGTCCTTGCCGTGAAGGATGCTTTGATTTCCACGATGGACGATCCGCTGTTGATTAGCGGAATCTCCGCCATGCCATCCATTCATGTCGCGATCGCAGTGGCTGCTGCACTGTGGATGCAGCGGCTCAAGATCAAAGTGCTGACATGGGTCGGCTGGGGCTATGTTGCGATAATCTATATCGGTTCAATTCATCTTGGTTGGCATTACGCCACTGATGGAATGGTCTCAGCCCCGCTGGTTGTTCTGGCATGGTGGTCCGCCGGAAAATATGTCGACTGGCTAGAGGGCCGCGAGTTTGTGATCGGCAAGCGCCCAGAACGCAGTGTGAAGAGCAGCTGAGCCGCCGCAGCTCGGCCGCACAAGACGCCCGACTACTTCTTCGCGGCCTGACACTCGGCATTTGCGTGTCGGTTTAAAGAGCCAATCTGGCACCCCTCACCTGCATGGTTCGGGAGGGGTCAAGTGGAAGGGTCGCCGACGGGGAGCGGGCATTTCACGTCCCCCACCATTGTCATTCGCTGGGTTCAAGCAGCTGCGCTCGGCTCCAACTCCTCATCGAATTCGCCAACGAGCCCATCTGGCTCTCCCGCATCTTCGACCCAAGCTTCCAGATCGCCAAACCTGAACGGCGATGCTTTCGTCTCGACCACCTGTGGCATAGCTGCAGAAATGGTGTCTTCCATCAGCTCTTTCGTCACCAGATCCAGAACCGTTGAATGGATCGGATTACGGAAAGCCAGCGACAGCACATTGCCGCTGCGCCCTTGGACCCGCATCGGAAAGCTAAGGAATTCGCGCAAGAGCAAGGCGACCAGTGCGCCATCCGCAATCGCCAAATCGTCGTCGAGAACGACCTGCGCCTCCTCAGCCGACAATTCGAGCACCCAGGCGCCATAACGGCGGCCATTGATCCACATATTTACCGCAGCCCCCAAGCCGCAATCGAGAGTTTGTACGAGAGCCATTTGCATTCCTCTTTATATTTATAAATACTCTGAGCATCCTTGTAGCGAAGCAATCGTTAACGGGTGTTCACCTTCATCTGTAAAATGACGTAAATCGATTAAACAAACGTCTTGCGCGCGAGTTTTCGCGGGAGCCGCTCATGCGCCGAATAATCCCACAATCCGCCTTTCGTTTTTGTTTGCGGTCCCTCCCACAGGCGATAGGATCATATCATTGGGCGCGCGCCATTGGGCGCACCCTTCCAGTTCGATTGGAGAGGACATTTGAAACTTGTTTCCAAATACGCAATTTCTGGCGCACTCGCAGGTGCGCTTGCCATGACAGCCACATCACCTGCCGCCGCTGACGATCACGACAACCACAGCGCCGATGCTGCCGCACCCGCCGACGGAGTGCCCGGCCCGGAACAGGACCCCCACATCTGGCTCGAGGAAGCCCGCAGCCCAGAGGCACTAGCCTGGGTCGAAGCGGAAAACGAGCGCACGCTTGCACACATGGAAGCCGACCCGCGCTTCGAGAAGCTCAAGGCAGAAGCGCTGGCAATCTTCGATAGCGAAGACCGCATTCCCTATGTGAGCTTCCGCCCGGATGGACTGTACAATTTCTGGCAGGACAAGGAGAATCCAAAGGGCCTGCTGCGCCGCACGACTCTTGAAAGCTATCGGACGGATGAGCCGGAATGGGAGATCATTCTCGATGTCGATGTGCTGGCGGCGGCGGAAGGCAAGGAATGGGTCTATAAGGGCTCGACCTGCCTGCCACCGGACCTGCGCAAATGCATGATCGCGCTGTCCGATGGCGGGGAAGACGCCACTATCCTGCGTGAGTTCGACATGACGACAAAATCCTTCGTCGAAGGCGGCTTTGCGATTGAAGAGAAAAGCCAGGGCGGCATACAATGGTTTGATAAGGACACGCTGCTGGTTGGTCGTGACTTCGGCGAAGGTACGCTGACCGAGAGCGAATACCCATTCACCAGCCGCGTATGGACGCGGGGCGCTGCACTGGAGGACTCCAAAGAGATCTTCCGCGGCGAACCAAGTGACGTTTGGGCGGGTGCGAGCATCTTGCGCGATAGCACCGGCACTATCCACGCAACCACCGCTTTCAGGGCCGTGAGCTTCCACGAAACTGAGTATTATGTGCTCGATCCGGTGAGCTTCGAATGGACCAAGCTCGACATTCCGCTGAAGGCCTCGCCCTACGGCATCGTCGATGACCATTTGCTTTATTCGACCGATGTCGATTGGGAGACTGATGGTCAAACCTTCCCCGCCG
>JBCBDF010000081.1:0-8566 GCA_038529875.1 Pseudomonadota bacterium
GGCGGAGCCGCAAGAGCAGGCCGAGGGGGCCTACAGCGCGACACTGTGCGAGGCTGGCGAAGACACCTTATTTGCCGGTTCGGTCAACGATGATTTCGGCCTTGGTCTTGCCGTCTGCCGCCTTCAGGGCGGAGCATTTGCTGAGGATCGCATCACCGCCGTGTGGTCGGGCGAGGGTGGCACCAGCCGCACTACCTGCTTCGCGTCGAAGTGCGGCGAAGTCATGCGGTTCTCGCGCTACACCCGTTATCGCTACACCCTGCTGTCGTTGACCTGGGTGACAGATGGGCACGTTCACACCATTGATGAGACGTTTGACGCTGAGGATATGAGCACTCCGCCCAAGAGCATTGTCCACTATTTTTGGGAATCAGAATGGACACGTGAGAATAATCTGAAGCCGACGAGCGATCGGATTGATGTTCGCACTGAACCGCTATCGCTGATGGCACTGGCGCGCATCCTGGAGGTTGAGGGGCCAGAGACCCAACAGGAATACTGCCCGCCGGAACGGGCCAATCCCGATTATGCGGGTGGCTGTGAACCGCTGGACGAAGAGGTGGCGGAAGCCGAAGAGGTCGTCGAAGAATAGAATCAGGCTTGCGCGCGAGCGTGGCTCCCAAAATCATCTGTCAAACCCCAAACCGCAATCTGGACTCAATTTTCCACAAACCAATTGTTAGGTAATTCTCAACTACGATGCGAATCGGGCCGGTGTGGAGCCCGCTAATGGGGAAGTGACGCATGGAAATTCCAACTATCAGATCGAGTGGTCCCGACTCTTTCGGACGGACAGTTCAGCAAAATGACGAGAGTTCGCGCCAGGCGCGCTACGGGCGCATCCGCCCGATGGAGCAGCAAGGCACCCTTTCTCGCGTGCTGTCGAAAGTGATCCCGCTCTAAGTCAGCCGGATTTCGCAACTGTAACAAGCTTGGTCTCGGTGTAGCCGAGATACCCTTCCTCGCCGCTTTCAGATCCAAATCCGCTATCGCCTATGCCGCCAAACGGAGTCTCTGGCGATCCGACAGCGAAGTGATTTATCGCGACCATCCCTGCTCGCAGCGCACTGCCCAGATAATGGCTTTCATCAAGATCGGCGGTAAAGGCATAAGCCGCTAGCCCATAGCGCAGCGAGTTTGCGATCAGCACAGCCTCCTCAATATCGTCATTTGGCACGATGCCTGCGACCGGTCCGAACGGCTCTTCAGTCATCAGGCGGCTGTCGGCCGACGGCCCAGCAACCACGGTTGGCTGGAAGAAGTGGCCAGCGCCTTCTAATGCCGAACCGCCGGTGACAATTTCACCCTTCTCACCGCCAAGAGCCCCCATCAGATCTTGCATCGCGGTGACGCGTCCAGCGTGAGCCAGCGGTCCCATTGCGACGCTATCATCCTTGCTGGCATCACCGACTTTCAGATCGCTGGCACGTGACGCGAACTCACTAACGAAGCGATCATAGATGCCGCGCGCAACGAGGAAGCGGGTCGGCGAAACGCACACCTGCCCGGCGTTGCGGAACTTGGTTGCCGCGCATGCCGCAACGGTGCGTTCTAGATCCGCGCTTTTGCCAATCACGACGGGAGCATGTCCGCCCAACTCGGCAGTGAAGCGCTTCAATCCCTGCGCTGCCATCGCGCCCAACTGTTTACCCACGGCGGTCGATCCGGTGAAGCTGACCTTACGGATAGCAGGCGCAGTGATGAGGTGTTCGGAAATCTTGGCTGGATCGCCGTAGACAAGGTTGATTGCGCCAGTAGGCACGCCTGCCTCCACAAAGCATTCGACCAGCATCTGCGCGCAGGCGGGTGTGGTTTCGGCAGGCTTGAGAATGCAAGAGCACCCCGCCGCCAATGCGCCAGCCAGCTTTTTTGCAGGCAGGTTGATTGGGAAGTTCCACGGTGTGAACAGCGCAGCTGGACCAATCGGTTCGTGCGTTACGCGCTGCTGCAATAGGTTCGGCCCGCGAACCGGCACCAGGCGGCCGCCTTGCCGCTTAGCTTCCTCGCCTAGAAAATCGATAATTTCCGCCGCGCTGGTCGCTTCAGCCAGAGCCTGAGCATTGGGTTTGCCGACTTCCAGCGTCATCACTTTAGCAATTTCCGGTGCTCGCTCACGCAGCAACTCGGCTGCGCGGCGAAGGATTTTGTGCCGCTCCGCTCCGGGAGTGGCCGCCCATTTTGGGAAAGCCTCTTCCGCTGCTGCCATGGCGGCATTGAGCTGTTCGGTGGAAACCTTCGGACAGTCGCCGATCTTCGCCTCGGTCGCGGGATTGGTCACCGGCATCGTGCCGTCGCCGCCATCTGCGACCCATTCACCGCCGATCAGCATCTTGATTGTGGGATAGGTGGTCATGGCATGTCTCCGGGTATTGGGCGCTGCGCTGAGGAGCACGTGGCCGTCCATTGTGACTGTCTCACCAAACCCGGCGGAGGAAAGCAAGCATGTTTGTTTCGATTGTAACTTTGTTGCGCATCGCTTAAAACGAGTCGCGGTAAACATCCTCCCAATCCCCCAGGAGTCTGGCATGCTCATCGGCGTCCCTAAAGAGATCAAGAACCACGAATACCGCGTCGGGCTGACACCCGAGGCAGCGCGTGAATACGTTGCGAAAGGTCACGACGTGATCGTCGAAGCGGGCGCTGGCCTGGGCATCAGCAAGACCGATGACGATTACCGCAAGATTGGCGGCGAGATCGTCGATACGGCGGAGGAAGTTTTTGCCCGCGCCGAAATGGTGGTGAAGGTCAAGGAGCCGCAGCCCAATGAATGGGTGCAGCTGCGCGAAGGGCAGATCCTCTTCACATATCTCCACCTCGCGCCCGATCCAGAGCAGGCACGCGGCCTGATGGAATCGGGCGTGTCGGCGGTCGCTTATGAGACGGTCACTGCACCCGATGGTTCGCTGCCTTTGCTCGCCCCGATGAGCGAGGTGGCAGGCAGGCTTTCAATAGAAGCGAGCGCGCAGGCGAGCCACAAGAATAATGGCGGCCGCGGTATCCTGATGGGCGGTGTGCCAGGCGTGCTGCCAGCAAAGGTCGTCGTGATCGGCGGCGGAGTGGTCGGTACGCAGGCTGCGCGCATGGCGGTTGGCCTAGGCGCGAATGTCGAAATCCTCGACCGCTCGCTGCCGCGTATCCGCGAGCTTGATGACATGTTCCAGGGACGCGCGACGACCCGCTATTCCAATGCTGGCACGATTGAGGATGCCATTACTGAGGCAGACGTAGTGATCGGCGCGGTGCTGGTCCCCGGTGCCAGCGCGCCGCGGCTCGTCACCCGCGAAATGCTGCCGCTGATGAAGCACCGCGCGGTACTGGTCGATGTCGCGATCGATCAGGGCGGATGCTTTGAAACCTCCAAGCCGACGACGCATGAAGAGCCGACCTATCTGGTCGACGACATCATCCATTATTGCGTCGCCAATATGCCGGGCGCTGTCCCGCACACCTCCAGCTATGCGCTCAACAATGCAACTTTGCCGTTTGGCCTTGCGCTGGCAAACAAAGGTATCGCCGCGTGTGAGCAAGACCCGCATCTCGCGCCGGGCCTCAACGTGCACCAGGGCAAGATTGTGAACGAGGCCGTAAGCGAAAGTCTGGGGTTCTAGGCTGTTGCATAAAACCGAACAGATGCTGCTCACAATCCAATTTCAATGCGGATCATATTGATCACATAATCGTTATTCAAATGAAGGCCCACACTGGCAATCCGTGCTGAGCAGAGGCCGTTATTTGAAGTCGCGAAGGTGGCAAAATGAAGCATCTCAACACCGCTCCTCTGGTCCGGCAGGTAAATTTGGACGCCAAGTTGGACGTTCATGTCGCGCCTGTGTCGCTCAGCGACAAGGTCGCGTTCGCCTTCGTGAAGCTGCTGCGGTTTTTTGCCGATAAATTTTTTACCCGCCGCTATGGTCACCGCGCGGTTGTGCTGGAGACGGTGGCCGCCGTTCCCGGCATGGTCGGCGGGTTGTGGCAGCACCTGAAGGCGCTGCGCTACATTCGCGATGATGAGGGTTGGATCCGCACTCTGCTCGATGAGGCCGAGAATGAGCGGATGCACCTGATGACTTTCATCGAGATCGCTCAGCCTAACCGATTTGAACGCGCGCTGATTATGGCGACCCAGCTGGTCTTCTACAATTTCTACTTCTTCCTGTACCTGTTTGCGCCGCGCACCGCCCATCGGGTCGTCGCCTATTTCGAAGAAGAGGCGGTGTTCAGCTACACACAGTATCTTGCAGAGGTCGATGCTGGGCGACATGAGAATGTCCCCGCGCCGCAGATTGCGATCGACTATTGGCAATTGCCGCAGGATGCGCGGTTGCGCGATGTGATTATTGCTGTTCGCGCTGACGAGGCGGAGCACCGCGATGTCAATCACGACTTCGTGACCGTGATAGACGAGCGGCGTGTGAAGTAGGCTCCATTTGGTGCGCGCGCTTGACGACGCGCCTCTCGTGGTGTTGCGCTGAGGCGCGACATTCAAGAGGTGCCAGATGAAGACCAGAGCTGCCGTAGCATTCGAAGCCAAGCAAAAACTCGAGATCGTAGAGCTTGATCTGGAAGGCCCCAAGGCCGGCGAAGTCTTGGTCGAAATCATGGCGACCGGTATCTGCCACACCGATGCTTACACGCTGGATGGGCTTGATAGCGAAGGGCTGTTTCCCAGCATTCTTGGTCATGAAGGCGCTGGTGTCGTGCGCGAAGTGGGCGCGGGTGTGACCAGCGTGGTGCCCGGTGATCACGTGATCCCGCTTTACACCCCTGAGTGTCGTCAGTGCAAAATGTGCCTCTCAGGTAAGACCAATCTGTGCAGCGCCATTCGCGAAACGCAGGGCAAGGGCCTGATGCCTGATGGCACGTCGCGTTTCAGCTATAAGGGTGAGACGATCTACCATTATATGGGCTGCTCGACCTTCTCCAACTTCACCGTCCTGCCCGAAATTGCGGTCGCCAAGATCCGCACCGATGCCCCGTTTGAGAGCGCTTGCTATGTCGGTTGCGGGGTCACCACCGGAGTAGGCGCGGTAACCAACACTGCGCAAGTGAAGCCCGGCGACAACGTCGTGGTTTTCGGCCTTGGCGGAATTGGCCTCAATGTAATCCAGGGCGCGAAGATGGCGGGCGCGGACCGGATTGTCGGCGTTGATATCAACCCGGCAAAGCGCGAATGGGGCGAGAAGTTCGGCATGACCGATTTCGTCAACCCCAAGGAAACATCGGATGTTGTCGGGCACCTCGTCGAGATGCTCGACGGCGGTGCGGATTACTCGTTCGACTGCACCGGCAATGTCGAGGTGATGCGCGACGCGCTGGAATGTTGCCACAAGGGGTGGGGTACTTCGATCATCATTGGCGTGGCCGAGGCGGGGCGTGAAATCTCCACCCGACCGTTCCAGCTGGTAACCGGGCGCAATTGGCGCGGAACGGCGTTCGGCGGGGCGAAGGGGCGGACGGATGTGCCGAAGATCGTCGATTGGTACATGCAGGGCAAGATCGCGATCGATCCGATGATCACGCACACGCTTACGCTAGAGGAAATCAACACAGGTTTTGACCTGATGCATGCTGGCGAAAGCATCCGCAGCGTGGTGGTTTACTGATGGCTGAGAGCGCACCGGGCAAGATCAACCTAGCCGAAAAGTTCGCAACGTTCTCAGAGCATTGGGCACCGCGTCTTGCCGCGCGCTACAACGGCAATGAAGTGCGCCTGGCGAAGGTAGAGGGCGAGTTCCATTGGCACAAGCACGACGACACCGATGAGCTGTTCCTGGTGCTTGAAGGCGAGCTCGACATGGAGTTTCGCGACCGAACCGAGAGCCTCTTAGCTGGCGAGCTGATCGTGGTCCCTCGCGGCGTTGAGCATCGGCCATGCGCGCGCCAAGGCGAAGTGCAATTGCTGATCATGGATGCAGAGGGCACGCCCAACACGGGTGATGAGGCAACGGCGTTTACGCCAGTCGTCGTTTAGTCAGACTCCAACCACATTCTGCTCGATGCTTCCAAAGATCGAGTGGTTGTCTGCATCGCGCATTTCGATCTTCACGCTGTCACCCGGAGCCATGAAGCGGGTCTTGGCCTCGCCATCGGCAATCGTCTCGATCATGCGGATTTCGGCGATGCAGGAATAGCCGAGGCCGCCTTCTGATACGGGCTTGCCCGGGCCGCCATCCGCGCCTTTGTTCGACACCGTGCCGGAGCCGATGATCGCCCCTGCTCCCAAAGCTCGCGTCTTCGATGCGTGAGCGACCAATTGCGCGAGGTTGAACGTCGCGTCTTCTGCCGCCTCAGCGCGGCCAAATGGCTCGTCGTTATAGTCGACCATCAGCGGCAGGTGGACCAGCGAGTCCTGCCACGCATCGCCCAGCTCGTCAGGCGTCACGGCGACGGGTGAAAACGCACTGGAAGGCTTCGACTGGAAGAAGCCGAAGCCCTTGGCCAGTTCACCCGGGATCAGGCCACGAAGACTCACATCGTTTACCAGCATGACCAGCTTGATGTGATCGGCGGCGTCCTCTGAGCTCACGCCCATGGGCACGTCATCGGTGATGACAGCGACTTCGCCCTCCATATCGCAACCCCATGCCACATCGCCCAAGGGGATGTCTGCGCGCGGAGGCAGGAACGTGTCAGAACCGCCCTGATACATCAGTGGATCATGATAGAAGCTGTCAGGCACCTCTGCGCCGCGTGCCTTTCGTACCAACTCGACGTGGTTGATATAGGCGCTGCCATCGGCCCATTGATAGGCGCGCGGGAGCGGCGAATGCGCTTCGCGTTCGTGGAAGCGCTCGCACGGCACGGCCTGATGCTCGACATCGGTGGCGAGCACTTCCAATTGCGGCGCAATCCGGTCCCAATCGTCAAGCGCCGCCTGCAATGTTGGCGCGATATAGCCAGCAGCGCAACAGCGAGTAAGGTCCTTGGAAACGACGACGAGTTTGCCGTCGCGCGTGCCATCGTTGAGCGTGGCGAGTTTCATGTGTTTGTCTCCAAGGCTTCAGGCTGATTGTTAGGGTGGGCGCGTTGAAACGCGGGCAGGGCAAGGCAGGCCGCCTCAATCTGCGCCATATTTGGGTGCGCATCGACATCGTATTTGAACCGCCGTGCATTGTAGACTTGCGGCAGCAAGACGACCTCAAACAGGCCGGGCGTATCGAGCAGGAAGTCGCCCCCAATGCCCGCTTGCGCTAGCTGCGCCAGCCGCGCTTCCACCGGCTCAAGCGTGCGCGCCAGCCAATGGCGATACCAGGTGTCGATCTCGTCCTGCGATTTGCCGTATTCGTTCTTCAGGTATTTCAGAACGGGCAGGTTGAGCGGCGCGTGCAGTTCGGTTGCGATGGCATAGGTGAGCTCGCGCACCGTGTAGCGCGCCTCGGTATTGGCAGGCAGCAACGGCTTGTCTGGATAGGCCTCGTCCAGCCATTCGAGCAGCGCCATCGATTGCGCGCGATCGCGGCCATCGGCCTCCAGCATCGGAACCGAGCCAAACGGGTTGCGCGATGTGAACGCCTCGCCCTTTTGCTCGCTCTCCAGCAGATTGACCGGCACGTTCTCGTAGTCGAGCCCCTTCAGCTCCAGCGCGATGCGCAAACGATAGCTGGTTGAGCTGCGGTAGTATCCGTAGAGCTTCATGGTGTTTTTGCTTTCCGCATCCCATCCGGGATGCGATTTCCTCGCTCATGCGGCCTAAAGCCCGCATCGCTGCGGGCGGCCAGTCGACCTTGCGGGCCTGACGGCCCGACTGGTACATTCCGAACACTAGACGTCATACGCGCCCCATACCCCGCCACATGGGAGTAGGACAGTGCGCGTGCCAATGTCCTCATCCGAACGCAGCAATTCCAGTGATCGCACGGCCCAGGATCAGCGCATGGACATCGTGCGTGCCTTCGTAGGTGTTCACCGTTTCGAGGTTCACCGCATGGCGGATCACCTGATATTCCTCGCTGATGCCATTGCCGCCGTGCATGTCGCGCGCCTGGCGAGCGATGTCCAAAGCCTTGCCGACATTGTTGCGTTTGACGATGCTGATCATGTCGGGTGCGAACCGGCCTTCATCCATCAACCGGCCAACGCGAAGGCTGGCTTGTAGCCCCATGCTGATATCAGTCATCATGTCAGCCAGCTTTTTCTGGAACAGCTGTGTCGCTGCGAGTGGTCGGCCGAATTGCTTGCGATCAAGGCCATATTGCCGCGCGGCATGCATGCAGAATTCCGCCGCACCCATGCTGCCCCAGCTGATGCCATAGCGCGCGCGGTTCAGGCAGCCGAACGGACCCTTCAGGCCTTGAACATCGGGCAGCAGAGCGTCGGCTGGCAGCTTCACATCGTCCATCATGATCATGCCGGTGGTCGACGCGCGAAGCGAAATCTTGCCTTCAATCTTGGGCGCCGACAGGCCTTTCATTCCTTTTTCGAGCACAAAGCCGCGAATGCCGCCGCCATGCTCTTCGGATTTGGCCCAAACAACGAACACATCGGCGAACGGCGAGTTCGAGATCCAGGTTTTGGAGCCGTTGATGACGTAACCGTCCCCGTCTTTCTTCGCGACCGTCTTCATGCC
>JBCBDF010000082.1:0-8514 GCA_038529875.1 Pseudomonadota bacterium
GTGACATCCTGCCCCGAAGAGTTGAAGGCCCGCCTTGCGCTTGTTCATTACGCCGGGCGGGATGATGGCCGTAAACTTGCGCCGGGCGAATGGCTCGTGACCGAGGCTGGCCACCTGCGCCGGTGGGACGGGTTTGTGGCTCGCGGCGAAGGTGCGGCAGAAGCGGCGAAGCTGGAGGCGGCGAACCGCCTTGCAGAGCTGGAGGCGATGCTCCCCGACCTGCGCCATGCAGCGGAGCAGGCCGACAACGCCGAGACGACAGCACGCGATGAACTTTCATCCCTGCAAAGTGCACTGGTAGCGCAAGAGCGTGAAATTGCGGGCGCTATTGAGGATGAACGGCACGCTCTGCGCGCGCTCGATCAGGCCGAAGCGGCGAAGGAGCGTATCGCGAACCGGCTTGAGGAATTGGCCGCATCGCGCGCTGATCTCTCCGAACAATCTGCCGCTGCCGATCAGGAAATCACCGCAGCGAAAGAGAAGCTCGCCGCCCTGCCCGCTCCCGATGCTGGCCGCGCGAGCCTGGAAGCAGCCCGGTCGAAGCACGAAGCGGCACGCTCCGCCGTGCAAGCGGCGATGGCCGAACTGGCTGCGCACGATCAAGGCCTTGCCGTCACGCGGGAACGCAATGCTGCCCAACAGGCAGACCGCGCCAATTGGGAAGCGCGCTCAGGCGAGGCTGCACGCCGAATGGCCGACGCGGGTAACAGGCTCGAGGAAATCGAGCAGGAACGCAAAGTCGTCGCTGAAAAGCCCGCTTCGCTGATCGAAGAGATCGAGCAAGGGGATGCCCTGCGCCAACGGCTTGGCGAAGAACTGGCGAAAGCGGAGGCTGACCTTGCGGAATGCCAGGCCCAGGCGAACGCGGCAGATAAAACGCTCGCCGAGGCAGGCGAAACGCTGACTGTGGCCCGCGAAGGACGAGCGACCCTGGCCGCACGTGCTGAAAGCCAGGAAGCGCGGCGCGGAGAAATGGCGCGCATTTCGGGCGAACGCTTCCAGTGCCCGCCACCGATGCTCGCCGAGCGATTCGAATTCGACGCAGACGCAATGCAGGATTCGACCGCTGAGAGCGATGAGATGGACCGGCTCATTGCCAGCCGCGAACGGATCGGACCGGTCAATCTGGTGGCATCGGAAGAACTTGAGAGGCTCGAAGAAGAGCACGGTTCCAGCGCCAGCGAGCAAGCGGAGCTGACCGAAGCGGTCAACCGCCTACGCGGCTCGATCGGCAATCTCAATCGTGAAGGCCGCGAGCGGTTGAAAACAGCATTCGAGGAAGTCGATGGCCATTTCCGCGAATTGTTCACCCGCCTGTTCGAAGGCGGTCAGGCGCATCTCGCACTGATCGACAGCGATGATCCGCTGGAAGCCGGGCTTGAGATCTACGCCCAGCCGCCGGGCAAGCGCCTGCAATCGCTTTCGCTGCTATCCGGCGGCGAGCAGGCGCTGACCGCAACTGCGCTGATCTTTGCACTGTTCCTCACCAATCCTGCGCCAATCTGCGTGCTCGACGAGGTCGATGCACCGCTGGACGATGCCAATATCGAGCGCTTCTGCGACCTGCTTGATTCGATGGTGAGCAACACCCAAACACGCTACCTAATCGTGACGCACAACGCGGTTACGATGAGTCGGATGCACCGGTTGTTCGGGGTTACGATGGCGGAAAAGGGCGTCTCACGCCTGGTCAGCGTGGATCTGGGCGAAGCGGCATTGATCGCAGCGGAATAACCGCGCGCGAATTTTCAAAGAATGGAGTTCAGACTTCGATTGCGGTCGCTAACCGTGAACGGATCGACTTCAGCTTTGCAATGGCTTCGCCGAAATCCTTGGCCACCGCCGGAGCCGCCGTCGCAAACTCGTCAGCGTCTCTATCGGCATCTTCTGCCGAGAAATCGCCATCGGTCGCCCTGCGTCCGCCCACACGTCGCTCGCCATCTCCGCTCCGGCGATCGGCCCCCCGTCGATTATCCGCGCGCAATGCAGCCTGCGCGCCTTTCAGGGTGTAGCCTTCGTCATTCACGAGGCGATTGATCTCTTCGACCAGTTCGACGTCTTCGGGGCGATAATACCGGCGCCCGCCACCGCGTTTCAGCGGTTTGAGCGAGGTAAATTGCTGCTCCCAATAACGCAGCACGTGCGGCTTGATCCCAAGCCCTTCGCTGACTTCCCCGATAGTGCGAAGTGCCCCTTCGTCTTTTCCATCGTTAAAGTCAGTCATGCACTAGCTGCCTTTCGCAATCTGTTCTTTGAGCAATTGACTAGCGCGGAATGTCATCACCCGGCGCGGCGTGATTGGAACCTCTACACCCGTCTTCGGATTGCGGCCAATCCGTTCGCTCTTGTCACGCAGAACAAAGCTGCCAAAGCCGGAAATCTTCACGTTCTCGCCCTTGGCCAGCGCATCACACATCTGGTCCAGTATCGCCTCGACCAGATCAAGCGATTCGGCACGGCTAAAACCCATGCGGCGATTGATCGTCTCGGCCAGATCAGCGCGAGTAAGAGTGCCCACTGAACGCATCATGCAATTTTCTCCCTTTGTAGGTGCGACCACAAAGCTGGACGCATAATAGAGTTATCGCGCAATTTTCGCAACTTGACCGGTGCATTGCTGCAAAATTGTGCACATTCACGACGGAGCGTTATAACGCTGCGCTAAATTCTGATCAGACTGGCACCCCAGGTAAAGCCACCGCCCATCGCCTCCAACATCACCAGATCGCCGGTCTTGATCCGGCCATCTCGGCGCGCAGTGTCGAGCGCGAGCGGCACGGAGGCCGCCGACGTGTTGGCATGTCGATCAACCGTAACGACCACTTTTTCAGCCGGAATGCCGAGCTTGCGCGCGGTCGCATCTAGGATCCTGGCATTTGCTTGATGCGGCACAACCCAGTCGATTTCTTCAGACGAAAGATCAGCGTCTTCAAGCACTTCATTTAGAACACCGGCCAAGTTCACGACTGCATGGCGGAACACTTCGCGGCCCTTCATGCGCAAATGCCCAACCGTTTGCGTGGTCGAAGGCCCGCCATCGACATAGAGCAGATCGTGCTGCGCGCCATCAGCATGGAGCCGCGTCGCAATGATCCCAGCCGCGCTTTCCGCATGCTCCGCGGCCTGATCGCGCTCGAGCACAACCGCGCCCGCACCATCGCCAAACAGCACGCAGGTTGTGCGATCTTCCCAGTCGAGAATCCGGCTGAAAGTTTCTGCTCCGATCACCAGCGCCCGTTTCGCCATTCCCGTTTGCAGCATCGAATCGGCGGTCGCGAGGGCATAGAGAAAGCCGGAGCAAACCGCAGCGACGTCAAAGGCGATTCCTCCATTGCATCCAAGCGCATGCTGCACCTTGGTCGCGGTCGCGGGAAAGGTGTTGTCCGGAGTAGCAGTCGCAAGCACGATCAGGTCGATCTCGCTTGCATCCATTCCCGCATCGGCCAGAGCCGCGCGCGCAGCCTCGGTTGCCAGAGTGGCGGTAGTCTCACCCTCACCCGCAATATGGCGTTGGCGAATCCCGGTACGCTCCACGATCCATTCATCGCTGGTGTCGACGCGCGCTGCGAGATCGGCATTGGTGACGATATTGGCTGGCAGCGCCGAGCCGGTTCCGCGCAACCGCGTACGGGTCACGCGGCCTCCTCGCTTCCAGAAGCCGCTGCGCCGTTTTCCCTACCGTTTTCTTTGCCGTTTTCTCTAAGCGCATCTTCGCCCAGTTCGGCGAGGCCTTGGGAAATACGTTCGGTCAGATTGTTCTTGAGCAAGCTGGCAGTCACAGCAACGGCATTGGCCACGCCAGCCGCATTCGCGCTGCCATGGCTCTTCACCACGACGCCGTTAAGGCCCAGGAACACCGCGCCGTTGTGATTGTTTGGATCGAGATGGTGGCGCAGCAATTCGGTTGCCGGGCGCGAGACCAGAAAACCTATCTTGGAGCGCAGCGAGCTGGTGAAGGCATTGCGCAACAGGTCGGTCACGAACCGCGCGGACCCTTCGATCGCTTTCAGTGCGATATTGCCCGAAAAACCATCGGTGACGACAACATGCGTCTCGCCGCGATTGATCTTGTCGGATTCGACAAAGCCATCAAACTGCAGCGCGAGCCCGCCATCGCTGGCTTCGCTCGCCTGTTGCAACCGTGCCGCTGCATCGCGCAGCGCATCGGTGCCCTTGATCTCTTCAGTGCCGATATTGAGCAGGCGCACACGCGGGCGCTCGAAACCGTTGACGATCCGCGAATAGGCCGCGCCCATCACCGCATATTGCACCAGGTTGCGGGCATTTGCTTCAGTGTTTGCGCCCAGGTCGAGCATGACCACGTCGTGTTCTTCTAGTGTGGGTAGCAACGCCGCCAAAGCAGGCCGTCCGATCCCGGGCATGGTGCGCAGCGCAAGCTTGCTCATCGCCATCAGTGCGCCGGTATTGCCCGCGCTAACGGCCGCACCGGCATCGCCCGCCTTAACGGCGTTAACCGCAAGGCCCATCGACGTGGTCTTTGCCCGCCGGATCGCACGGCTAGGTAATTCATCGCCGCCAATTACATCGTCGCAATGAAGGATTTCGGTTGCAGACCGCATGGCCGGGTGGCTTTCGAGCGCAGCTTCGATCCGTGCCTGATCGCCGACCAGCAGGAATTGGAAGTCTTCATGACGACGGCGAGCCAGCGCTGCGCCTTCAACCATTACGCGCACGCCTTCATCTCCGCCCATCGCATCAACAGCGATACGCGGCAAAGTCATGGCAGGTTCTCCGTCAAAGTCGCTTGAGCCTTAAAGGCCGACCGCGACAACCTCACGCCCATTATAAAACCCGCAATGCGGGCACAGATTGTGCGGGCGCTTCAGCTCGCCACAATTGTTGCATTCGTGAAACGCTTCTACTTTGAGCGAATCGTGCGCCCGGCGATTGCCGCGGCGATGGGGGGAAACTTTTCTCTTAGGGACAGCCATCTCGGCACCTGTTCCTCAAAATAAACGTGTGTTTGCGCAAATTTACGCTGCAATATGAAACCGCTCTAGGCCAAGCAGGAAGGTCGCACAAGATATTACCTCGCGCGATAATCCATGCCAGCACTGGCGGGGAGGCGCGGGCTATAGCGAAAAATTCGCGCGTTGCAAGCTGCGCATGTCACGCCTAGCAACCAGATCGTAATAATTCTGAGGGGATTTTCATGATCGTACTACCTGTCACGCTGACCGCTGCCGCCGCTGCCGCGATCATCAATATCTGGCTGTCGATCCGTATCGGGCAGGTTCGCTCGGCTGCCGGAGTGAGTGTCGGCGATGGTGGCAATGAGGCGCTGCAGCGGCGGATGCGCGCGCAATTGAACTTTGTCGAGAACACGGCCTTCGTATTGATCCTGATCGCCGCGATTGAACTTTCCGGGCGCGGCGAGCCGTGGCTCACCTATGTTGCCGGGCTCTACATGCTTGCCCGCGTCGCCCACGGATTTGGCATGGATGGCGGCGCGCTCGCCAAAGGCCGTATGGTCGGGACGATTGTGACCCTGCTGACACAGCTAGGCCTGGCGGTTGCGGCGGTGCTGATCGTAATGGGAGTGCTTTGATTTAGTGCACGGTCTCTCGAAACGGCCCGCCAATCGGCGGACCGCAAGGCCGACCGGCCGCCCGCAGCGACGCGACCTTTAGGTCGTGAGAGCGAGGAAATCGCGAGCGCAAATGCGCTTGCGGAAATCAAGACAACACATAATCGCTGACAAACTGGTTGGTCTTGCGTTCCTGGCCAAAGGTGCTGGTTGGTCCATGGCCGGGAATGAACATCACGTCCTCACCCAGCGGCCACAGGCGCTGTGTGATCGAATCAATCAGGTCTTGGTGATTGCCGCGCGGAAAGTCGGTGCGCCCGATTGAGCCCTGGAACAGCACGTCGCCAACTATCGCAAACCGACTCGGCTTGTGGAAGAACACGACGTGGCCTGGCGTGTGGCCGGGGCAATGGATCACGTCGAGCGTCAGATCACCCACGGTGACGGTATCGCCGTGCTCGAGCCAGCGGGTCGGCTCGAAACTCTTGGCCTCCATCCCCCAGCGCGCGCCGTCATCGTCGAGCTGTTCGATCCAGAACAGATCGTCCTTGTGCGGGCCTTCAATGGGCAGGCTCAGCTCGTCCGCCAGCATCCCCGCTTGCCCGCAATGATCGAGGTGGCCGTGCGTGATGAGGATCTTTTCGAGCGTCACGCCGGACTTCGCAACCGCGGCCTTCAACTTGTCGAGATCACCGCCCGGATCGGTCAGCGCCCCACGCATGGTCTTGGTGCACCAGATCAGCGAGCAGTTCTGTTGCAGCGGCGTAACGGGCAGGATCGCTGCCTTCATCGGCGGACTTTGGGGCGGGGTGGTTTTAGGCGTGTCGTTCATGGGAGAGGATGTGGCGGGAGGGGCGGTGAAATGCAAGATTCTTGAATGTCTACAAGCGACCCATTGCGCACTCTCGCTGCCCTCCGCATACTGAAGTTATGCGCACCCTCTTAGCAACTTCACTACTGTTAGCCGCATGCTCGTCTGAAAGTCCGATGGAAGTCGACCGTGAGCCGTCCAGATCGGTGTCTACGCCGACGAGTGAAGAGAGCCGAACACGGATCATGGATGAGATTGAGCGACAAGTTCAACTCCCGCCAGACGCTGACGAATTTCAGCAATATGCCCAATATTATGCATACGACGGCGACCGGGTCATTGCGACCTACATCACCAGTGGTGGGAATGATCCGCTAAAGGGCAAGCGCCTCTGGCTCGCGGATAGGCGAGACCTGCCGGTATTGATGGATGGAGGCTGTGCGGTAGTGAATGTCATTTACGACCCGCTAGCGCAGAGAGTTGAGCATATATTCTGCAATGGGCTCGCTTAGGGCAGCTTCCCACCCCCAATCGCGGACGTTCAAATCCGCCCGCCTTTCCAGACAACGCGGCCGACAATCTCCAACTCGTCCGCCGCGACCTCAATCGGAGGGTAGGCGAGGTTTTGCGAAAGCAGCGCGAGACGCCCGCCCCCAGTACTGGCCACGCGTTTCACCATCAGAGTATCGCCCAGCCGCACCACATGCACGCCGTCGCGAAACGGGCGCGGCGCGCGGTCGACCAGTATCTCGTCGCCATCATTCAACAATGGCTCCATAGAGTCCCCAGTCACCGCAATTGCGGAAAGCTGCGAACCCTTGAGCCCCTGTTCGCTGAGCCAGCTTTGCGAGAAGCGAAAGGCATCGAACGCCGCCTCCTCACCCGGCAGCGTCCCCGGCCCGGCCGACGCACCAATATCGAGCCGGGGCACGTCCACCCATTCGCTGCGCAGGGGCTCGACGGGGCTGCGAGTCGCCGTGTAGGATTTTTCTTGCATATCGCGCAACTCAACTTCGCTTATGCCGAAGAATTCGGCCAGCACCCGGCGGTCCTCCTCCTCCAGCTTACGAGGCGACCCTTTCTTAATGAATTGCTGGAGATAGCTCGCATTTCTCCCCAGCATTTTCGAGAGATTAGAAAGGCTAACCCCGCGCTCTTGCGACAGTTCAAGCAACCGCTCTCGCGGGTTGGATGTTTTGTTTTTTGCAGCGTTCCTCATATTTCCTTCCTACACGCAAGATTTTTCCTAGACAAGTAGGATTTCACGTGGAACATTTTAGGAACATCGAGCGAATCGCAGGGTCGCGAATCGGTCGGTCAGGACCAAGCCGAGGGAAATGAAATGCTCATCCGAACAATCGAAAAGTTTTTGCGAGATCACGATATGCCAGCCACGAAATTCGGGCGCCTCGCAGCCCACGATCCGCGCTTTGTACTGGATTTGCGCATGGGCCGGATCCCGCGCGCGGCGACTGAGGCGCGCACCCGCCAATGGATGGCGGACTATGTCAGCGCACAAAACATCGCTGAGCTCAATGGCGCGCGCGCCACGGCGGAATTCAAGGCGCTGCCCGGCAGCTTCTCGCCGCCGCGATTGCAGCACAAAGCGCCCGCCAACATCACGTTTGGTTCCGCTCTCGCACAGGAAATCGCCCATGCTGTTTGAAACGAAGTCCGCAGAGCCGGATCACACCGACACGTCTGACGACAATGCAGATACAGCACAGCCCGAAACCAGCCGCCGTGCGCGCCGTTATCGACCGCGCCGCACCACCAGCGATCGTGTGCGTGAGGCGCTATTGGTGATGTGTGAAGGCCATGCGAACTTGCTCACGCATGAGGAAAAGCCATGGGCCTCGATCACGTTTTCTGGGTCGCGGCACGAAGTGATGATCGACTTCGATGGCATTCCAGCCTGCAAAGTGGGCGAGAACTTCATCGCCGCCCTGCCCGATCACGGATTCACCATCCCCGGGCATCTGGTCGCCGATGCAACGATCTCCAGCGTGGAGAGCAATTACACGCCTGAGCCGCGCATGGTCGTGACGGCTGTGTTGCTGTTGCTGGAGGATGCGTAAAATCATGGTTTGGCGGGGCCGTGCCACCCGCGCCCTCCACCCTTCCACCCGGATGGTATCCCGGCAGGCTCCGGGTG